>CAZFPV010000040.1:0-10943 GCA_964521155.1 uncultured Desulfobulbus sp.
GCTGGCAGCCTTGTTGGCCACGGCAGGCGAGGATTTCTTGGGTGTTGCCAAATTGGCCGTGGCGGCCCATGTACCGGTGATGCTCATCGAGGGGTGCGTCGGCAGCTGCACCATCGCCTTTCTGTTCCGGGTCAAGCCGGAGATGCTGGCTCCCCGGAGATTCTCCGGAATGTCCCAGACGCGATGACGCCCATCCAGACGCACACGATTGTACTGACCCACGGCCAAGGCGTTGTCTTCCTGCTGATCCTGCTGGCGCCGCCGTTGCTGTTGCTGGCCTTCAGATGGAAGCGAAACAGAACATCAGGCCAGGCCAGGACTCCCCCAGACTGGTCGATCCCCACCATCGATGCCGAGGCCCATGGTTCCTCACTGTTCCATACCTGGATGCCGGCGGTCAAAATCGGCTCTCTGTTGGTTGTGAGTTTCTTCATCGTCGCCCTGCAATCTCTTTTCTGGTCGGCGGTATCCCTGGGCATCACCTTCCTTACCGTTAATCTGGCCCGGATTTCCTGGCAGCGATCAATACGGCGCCTGACGGCAATGAGCGGCCTGTGCGTGCTCTTTCTTCTCGTCCTGCCCGCAACCAGCCCGCCGCGGCCCGGCGACACCCTCCTCATTGTCCCTCTGCTGGAAGGGCTACCCTTGCGACTTGCCGGCGTTCTCCTCGCGCTGACCATTAGCTGCAAGGCTGCTGCCGTTGCCCTGTTGATGGAGCCGATGTTCGCTACCTCGAAACTCTCCCGAACGCTCCAGGGCTTCTCTACCCTTGGCCTGCCAGCGACCCTGACCCAGATGATTCTCCTCTGTCATCGCTATCTTTTCGTCTTCCAGCAGGAAGCAGCGCGAATGCAACGAGCGATGCGGGTACGCGGCTTTATTCCCGGGACCAATTTGGCCACCCTGCGTACCACGGGCAACTCGCTCGGTATGCTGTTCATCCACGCTTTCGAACGGACCGAACGGGTCTATGAAGCCATGTTGAGCCGAGGCTACCAAGGGGCCTTCCCCTCCACCTCCAGGCAAAACATGACTGTCAGGGACTTGGCCAAGGGCTCGGTTTCGATTATGATTGGGCTGTTGTTGCTGATTTTCGACCGACTCTGCCCGACCCCTTGGTTCTAAACTTGCTTTCCCGTCTTGCAAGGACAGCACGATGCACATGATGGCCGTCCAATCGGTGCATGATGCCGACCAGACCCCGCTCTTCACTCTCCGGCGCCTGGCCTTCACCTATCCCAACGGCACCCCCGGTCTGCGTGAGATCACCCTCGATATCTTTCCCGGTGACCGGATTGCCCTGGTCGGCCAGAACGGCTCGGGCAAATCCACCCTGATCCGGCATTTCAACGGTCTGCACACTGTCCAGACAGGGGAATGCCGCTTCAATGGCCAGCTCCTGAACGACGCCCTTATCCCGGATCTGCGGCTGCGGGTCGGTATGCTTTTTCAGGATCCCGACGACCATCTCTTCTGCCCCACGCTCTACGAGGATGTGGCCTTTGGTCCCCGCAACCAGGGCCGGAACGAGGCCGAAGTGGACAGGCTTGTCCGGGACAAACTGACGGCGGTCAGCCTGGAAATGCTCCGCTGCAAACCGGCCCATCACCTCAGTTACGGTCAGAAAAAGCGTGCGGCCCTGGCGACGATCCTCGCCATGGAGCCGGACGTGCTGATCCTCGACGAGCCGACCGCCAACCTCGATCCTCGCCAGGAGGCCGTTTTCAAACGGCTGCTGCTCGAGTATACCGGCACCCTTATCGTCATTGAGCATGATCTGCTGTTTCTTTATGATCTCTGTGATCGGGCCGTGGTGCTCGTGGACGGCCGGATTCACCATGATTACCGGTTCCACGATTTGGTATCCCACTCCCAGGCCCTGCGCGACCACGGCCTGGATTTCACCTTCCGCTTCACCTGCTGCGGCCATCACCACCACGCCACCGGCCACCATCGCCACCACCACCCCACCCACAACCATGGTCAGGATGGTGTCCATATTGCTGCTGAAGATGTCGGCATGCCGTTGATTGAGCTCCAGCATTACTCGTTTTGCTATCCAGACGGCACACCGGGGATCGACGACGTCAATCTTGGCCTCTTTGCCGGCGAGACCCTGGCCCTGGTGGGAGAAAACGGCGCCGGCAAATCGACCCTGGCCCATTGCCTCCTTGGTCTGAACCGGGGTGAGGGAGCGTTTCTTGTCGCCGGCAGGTCGATGGCGAATCGGGATTTGCCAGAACTCTGGCAACGGGTGGGCATCGTGTTCCAACACTCGGCAGATCAGCTATTCTGTCCGTCATGCTGGGAGGAGGTGGCTTTCGGGCCGCAACAGCTCGGGCTTTCATCCGGGGAGGTGGAGCGCCGGGTGCGGGAGGCGCTGGCGTGGGTGCGTCTGGAGGGGTTCGATGAGCGGGTGCCGCTGCACATGAGCGGCGGCGAGCGCAAGCGGCTGGCCATTGCCGCTGCCTTGAGCCTGCACCCTGAGGTGCTGAT
Organism: uncultured Desulfobulbus sp.; assembly: GCA_964521155.1. GTDB lineage: Bacteria > Desulfobacterota > Desulfobulbia > Desulfobulbales > Desulfobulbaceae > Desulfobulbus. Next base: position 2,497 of record CAZFPV010000040.1, read on the forward strand.
CCTTGACGAACCCACCGCCAGCCTTGACCCGAAGAGCGAGGAGATGCTGCTGGAGGTGCTCGAAGCACTGCCCATGGCCAAGGTGTTGATCACCCACGATCTGTTCTTCATCCGGAGACTTTGCAGCCGTACCGTGGTCCTTCACCAGGGTCGGATCATTCGCGATTACAGCACCGGCGAATTTCTTGCCGATGACCATCTCCAGGCTTTGACCGGCCTTGATTACACCTACAACAACAGTTGTTTAGCAGAGATCCAGGCTATGCAGCAGGAGAGCGGCCTGCAAGGAATCCGGTAAAGCAGAAGAAGGTTGCCGCCCGGCTCAGGTTGCACCTGGCGCATGGCGAGATCAAGCTTTTTCCACCACTGGCGGTAGAACTCACGGAAGAGGCCGTCTTGGCAGCCAGAGGGGGCGCCCTGTTCAACATCCCCTACCGTGTCAGCCCTGGGTTAAGTGAGGTTTTGGCGCAGGGCTCGGAGTTAAAAGAAACGACCGGGAGAAGGGAAAATCGTTGCGGCCTGCCGGTCAGGTGAACAGCACCAGCAGCCAGACCAGAACGGCCTGCATGATTGCTAAGGAAACTGCAGCCGAGCCGAGGTCTTTGGCCAGGCCGGAGAGATCGTGCCGCTCCAGGCCGATGCGGTCCACCACCACTTCGACGGCGGTGTTGAGCAACTCGACGATGAAGAGCACAAACAGGCTGCCGATCAACAGGGCCCGTTCGGCGCCGCTCTCTCCCCGCCACAGGGCGAGCGGGATGAGTATCAGACCCAGCAGCAGTTCCTGGCGGAAGGCCTCCTCGTTGCGCCAGGCCGCCGACAGGCCGGCACGGGAACAGCGCACCGCCCGCCGCAGTCGCTCCATGCCGGCGCCATTTTCTTTCCGCTGTTCACTCATGGGCTCACCGTATGCAAAATACAGGGGGTACACCCCTGCAAGGTTGGGTTCAATATGGCTGCTGGCCATCGCGTCGTCGGCCATTCGTCGCGAAGAATACCTTATTTTTTTTCCTTTTCCACGGAGATTTGCGGCCGGCAACGGTGAAAAGAGAGTGCCCGGCCAGATTTCCACCGGCCGCAAATTCGATTGCCGCACTCCTCACCGTGTGGTATCTCTGCAAGAAAGGATTCTCATCGCCGGAGACAAGACATGGACAGCGAAACCTTCACGACCATTCGGGCAAAGATCGGTAAAACACAGAAATCGCTGGCAGAGTTGCTCGGAGTTTCCCTGAAGGCGGTGCAGAGTTACGAGCAGGGGTGGCGGTCGATCCCCATCCATGTCGAGCGGCAACTCTATTTTCTGCTCATCAACCAGCGGGGCGACGGTCAGACCAAGCGCAAGGACTGCTGGAACCTGAAGAAATGCGACCGGAAGAAGGACTGCCCCGCCTGGGAATTCCAGGCCGGCCATCTCTGCTGGTTTCTCAGCGGCACCCTCTGCGCCTGCACCGCTGACAAGAACTGGAAGGAAAAGATGGAGGTATGCCGCAACTGCGAGGTTCTGACCTCCCTGCTGTGAAGCCCGATTTTGCCTTCTCCGTTGCCGGCCGGTTCTTCGGCCGGCTGTTCGTTCGATCCCCATTCCCCTGCCGAACACGAGTACGTTGCCGTTCATGGGCGCACTGAAGGTTGGCATAGCCATGAGCGGCGGCGTCGATTCCACGGTCGCTGCCATTCTGCTGCGAGAACAGGGTTTTCAGGTCCACGGGTTCTTCATGGTTCTACCGCTGCCCCACCAGGAACACCAGGAGCGGCGGGTGCGGGAGGTGGCCGGGCGGCTGGCCCTGCCGCTGTCGCTGGTGGATCTTCGGCTGCATTTCGCCGACACCGTGATCCGCGCCTTTGTCGACAGCTATCGCCGGGGACTGACTCCCAACCCCTGCATCCTTTGCAACCAGGCCATCAAGTTCGGCCTGCTGGCCGACCACATGCGTCACAGCGGCATGGACCGGATCGCCACCGGCCATTACGCCCGCATCCGGATGATGGACGGGCAGCCGTTTCTGGCTCGCGCCGCGGACCAGGGCAAGGACCAGTCCTACTTTCTAGCCCGGTTGTCCGCCGCCCAGATCGCCCGCTGCCATTTTCCCCTGGGCGAATGGACCAAGGAACAGGCCTACCGCAAAGCTTCGTCGCTTGGGTTGTCGTTTGCCGGCGAGGAGAGTCAGGATGTCTGCTTTCTGGCCGCAGGCCTGCCCGAATTTCTCGCCGGACAGGGGCTTGACGAACAGGCCGGCCCGGTGGTTGATCGTCATGGCCGGAAACTTGGGGAGCATCGCGGCTGCTGGCGCTACACCATCGGCCAGCGACGGGGCCTGGGGCTGCCGGATGCCACCCCCTGGTATGTGATCGCCCTCGACGGCCCGGCCAACCGGGTGGTGGTGGGCAAGAACGAGGACCTGCTGCGGGACGGATGCGCCATCCAGGATCTGCAGTGGATGGGCGCCCCCCCGGCGCTGCCCTGGCGCGGGCTGGTGCAGCTGCGCTCCCGCCACCGCCCGTGCGCGGCCGTGGTCGATGCCGAGGGGCCGGACGGCGGTCGCATCGTTTTCGATCTGCCGCAGCGGGCCATCACCCCCGGCCAGTTCGCCGTCTTCTACCAGGATGACCGGGTGGTGGGCAGCGCGGTCATCGGCCGGACACCATCGTCCCCCTCGGAGGCCAGGGCATGACACGGGTCGCCATCACCACCCTGGGCTGCAAGGTCAACCAGTTCGAATCGGCCTCCTTTGCCACCGGCTTTGCCGAGCAGGGCTGCACGCTTGTGCCATTTCATGCCGAAGCGGATATTTACGTTATCAACACCTGCACCGTGACCGCCAAGGCCGGGCAACAGTCGCGGCAACTCATCCGCCAGGCCCTGCGGCGCAACCCGGAGGCACGGGTCGTGGTCACTGGCTGCTACGCCCAGATGGATCCGGAAACCGTGCTTGACCTGGCCGAAAAGCCGGTGATCATCATCGGCAATGGCAACAAGCATCTCCTGGTCGAGACCGCGCTTTCGGCGAGGCAGGCCGACCTGGTGATGATGATGGGCCAGATCCGCCGCAAGGCCGAGATCTGCGACCTGCCGGTGCGGCGCTTCAGCGGGCGGACCAGGGCGTTCCTCCGCGTCCAGGATGGCTGCGACAACTTCTGCTCCTACTGCATCGTGCCCTTCACCCGCGGCCGCAGCCGCAGTCAGCCCCTGGCCGGGGTACTGCACCAGGCTTCAGTGTTCACTCAGGAAGGATACCTGGAACTGGTGGTCACCGGCATCAACGTGGGCAAGTACGGGCTCGACCTGACCGAGGGCGAGACCATCTACAGTCTGCTCGACCGGCTCTGCATCGGGTTTCCGCAGCTGCGCATCCGCCTGAGTTCGATCGAGCCGACCGAAGTCAATGACGCGCTTCTGGGGCTCATGACCAGGCACGCCAACTTCATGCCCCACCTCCACATCCCCCTGCAGAGCGGCGACGATGCGGTGCTTGCGCGCATGAACCGGCACTACACCCGCGCCGAGTTCGCGGCAGTGATTGAGCGGGCGCATCAGGCCCTGCCCGAGGCCGCCATTGGCTGCGACGTGCTCTGCGGCTTTCCCGGAGAGACGGCAACCGAGGCGGAGAACACCCGCCGGCTGCTGGCCGAGCTGCCGATCAGTTATCTCCATGTCTTTCCCTATTCCCGCCGTCCCGGGACCCTGGCCGGCGTCTATGGTCAGCAGCTGTCCGGTCCGGTCAAGGACGAGCGGGTGCGGCTGCTGCGGGCGCTCGACGTGGAGTTGCGGCAGTGCTTGTATGCCCGCAATCTGGGCCGCACCCTGCGGGTGCTGGTGGAGCGGCGGCAGCGCAAGGGCGGCCTGCTCCAGGGTTTTTCCGAGAATTATCTGCCCCTGGTGTTTGCGGGCGGCCAGGAGTTGGTGCACCGGGTCGTGCCCGTCCGCGTCGACCGGATCGAGGCCGGCCAGCCGATCGGCGTGGTGGACGAGGCCCTGCTTGAGGAAACCGGCGAAAGCAGGTACAGTGCCCAGCCATCGGCAGAGGGGGCCGACACATGATCGGAGAAATTATCGCCATTGGCGACGAACTGACCTCCGGCCGCATCACCAACACCACCAGCGGTCATGCGGCCCGGGAACTCTTTCGCCTGGGCCACCGCATCCGGGCCATGCACACCATCGGCGACGATCCACAGCTGATCGGCGAGATGCTGACGGCCGCCTTGGACCGTGCCGATTTTCTCATCATCACCGGCGGGCTGGGGGCGACCACCGACGACCTCACCAACCAGGCGGTTATCGATGCCCTGCATCTCAAGGCCGCCGTCCACCCAGGCGTAAAAAAGGCCCTGGCCGCCCGCTGGCCGAAGGAGAAGCTCGGCGACGCGGTCAGCCTGGACAAGCTCAGTCTCCTGCCCGAGGGGGCCGAGGTGATGGATCCCGAATATCGCATGGCCGGCTACCGGCTTCGCCACGAGGGCAAGTCGATCTTCCTCCTGCCGGGGGTGCCGCCGCAGATGGAGAGCCTGCTCGCCAGCACGGTGATCCCGGCCCTGATGGCCCAGGCCGGCGCCACGACCGTGCCCGTCTGCCAGCAGCTCTACCGCACCTGCGGCCTCAAGGAAGTGGAGATCAACAAGCGCCTGCTTGTCCTGGAAGAAGATGACCGCATCCAGATCGGCTACTATCCGGTGGGCAGCGAGGTGCACATCAGCCTGCTCATTCGCGACATCCCGCGCGGCATGGACGACCCGCTGTTTGTTGACACCGACCGGTTCATCCGCCAGGCGCTCGGCAGCGACCTCTACGGCGTCGGCGATCTGAGCCTGGCCGCCGAGGTCGGCAGGCTGCTGACGACTCGAAGCCTTTTGCTCGCTACGGCCGAATCCTGCACCGGCGGCCTGATCGGCGCCACGGTCACCGAGGTGGCCGGCAGTTCCCAATGGTTTGCCGGCGGGGTGGTTGCCTATGCCAACACCGTGAAGCATCTGCTGCTGGACGTTGATCCCGAGCTGATCGCCCGGTGCGGGGCGGTGAGCGGCGAGGTGGCCAGGGCCATGGCTGCTGGTGCGGCCACGCGCCTGCAGGCCGACATCGCCGTGGCCGCCACCGGCGTTGCCGGTCCGGACGGAGGCACGGCCGACAAGCCCGTGGGTACGGTCTACCTGGGCCTGTATCATGCCGGCGAGGTCAGCGCCCGGCAGTATCAGTTCTCTGGTTCGAGAAGGCAGGTGCGGGAAAAAACCGCGCACATGGCGCTGGACATGGTCCGCCGCGCCCTGCTAGTGTTTTAATGGAGTTTTTTCAAGGAGACAGACATGGCAGAGTCCAATGACATCCAGGAAGGTCGGCTGAAAAGTGTTGATAACGCCATTACCCAGATCCATCGGCAGTTCGGCAAGGGGTCGATCATGCGGCTGGGGTCCAACGAGCGTGAGAACATCCCGGTCATCCCCACCGGCATCCTCTCCATCGACCTGGCCCTGGGCGTGGGCGGACTGCCGCGCGGCCGGGTCACGGAGATCTACGGGCCGGAGGCCTCGGGCAAGACCACGCTGGCCCTGCACGTCATCGCCGAGGCGCAGCGCCGGGGCGGCAACGTCGCCTTCATCGACGCCGAGCACGCCCTGGACACCGCCTATGCCGAGCGGCTGGGGGTGGACGTGGACAACCTCCTCATTTCCCAACCCGACTTCGGCGAGCAGGCGTTGGAGATTGCCGAGATCCTCATCCGCAGCGGCGGTATTGACGTGGTGGTCATCGACTCGGTGGCCGCGCTGGTGCCCCGGGCCGAGATCGACGGCAACGTAGGCGACCAGCATGTCGGCCTCCAGGCCCGCCTGATGTCGCACGCCATGCGTAAGTTCACCGGCGTGCTCAGCCGCACCAACACGGTGCTGATCTTCATCAACCAGATCCGGATGAAGATCGGGGTGATGTTCGGCAACCCCGAGACCACCACCGGCGGCAATGCGCTCAAGTTCTACAGTTCCATCCGCATCGACATCCGCAAGACCACCCAGATCAAGGAAGGTACGGACGTGATCGGCAACCTGACCAAGGTCAAGGTGGTCAAGAACAAGGTGGCGCCGCCGTTCAAGTCGGCCGAATTCGACATCGTCTATGGCGAAGGCATCAGCCGGACCGGCGACCTGCTCGATCTCGGCGTGGCCCATGGACTGGTGGACAAGAGCGGGGCCTGGTACAGCTACCAGGACGAGCGCATCGGTCAGGGGCGGGAAAATGCCAAGAAATTTTTAAAGGAACACTCGCAAATGATGGAAGAGATCGATCGCAAGCTGCGGCTGGCCCTGGGCATGCCGGTGGAGGGCGAGGCGCCGGCGGTTGAGCCCAAGGTCTGAGCCGCGCATCGACGCAAGCACCGGAACAATCATGATGCGCATTCACGTCATCCAGCATGTACCTTTCGAGGGAATGGGCCACATCGGCCAGTGGATCGCCAGCCGGGGGCACCGCCTGAGCCTGACCCGGATGGACTTGGGCGAGTCGCTGCCGGCGCAGGACTCCTATGACCGGCTGGTGGTCATGGGTGGGCCGATGAACATCTATGAGGACGAAAAATTCCCCTGGCTGGCGGCGGAGCGGGCGTTTATAAGGGACGCGGTCCGGGGCGGCAAATCGGCGGTGGGCATCTGCCTGGGGGCGCAGCTGCTGGCCGACGCCCTGGGCTCGCCAGTCGTTGCCGGCCCGCACAAGGAGATCGGCTGGTTCCCCATTCGCCTGACCGAGGCCGGGCAGCGGTCGGCGCTGCTGGAGGGACTGCCGGGCGAGGCGACCGTCTTCCATTGGCACGGCGATACCTTCCGCATTCCCCCGGGTTCGGTGCACCTGGCCGCAAGCGAAGCCTGCGAGAGCCAGGCCTTTCTCCACGACGGCCGCATCCTCGGTCTCCAGTTCCATCTCGAATCGACTCCGGAGACGGTGGGCCAGCTGCTTGCCCACTGCGGCGACGAACTGGTCTCTGGGCCGTACATCCAGGCCGCGGTCCGGATCGAGGCCCAGCCGGCCGCATCCTTTGCCGCGATCAACCACCTGCTGGAAACCCTGCTCGACCGCCTGCCGTAATCACCCCCGCCGCTGGTCTTCCTCCTGGCGGCGCTCCAGCATGGCTGCCCGCTCCTTGAATCGCACCAGGTCGGCCAGCAGTTCGCAGGCCGGCGTCGGCACAGCGTGCTGTCTGCCCTGGGCCGCGACATAGCCCACCATGGCCTCGACCTCGGTGGGCTTGCCCTGTTCGATGTCCTGGAGCATGGACGGGCGGTGGTGGAACGTCGCCGGCACCAGCCGGTCGTAAAAGACCTGCCGGTAGGCATCCGAGCTGTCCCAGGGCGTGCTCCCGCCCAGGGCCGCAATCACGGCGAAGGTCTCGTCGATCACCCGGTTCATGATCGTCCGGGTTTCCGGCTGTTCGGCAAGCGCCCCGTAGTGGACTCCGAGCACCGCGCCCAGAGGGTTGAGGGCGCAGTTGTACAGCAGCTTGGCAAAGAGCGAACAGTGGATGTCCTCGACCGCGAGGCAGGGGTGGCCGGCCGCGGCCAGGGCCTCGGCAAGCTGGAGTGCGGCCGCCGGGATCTGGCCGCGAAGGGATCCGCCCACATGGATGGCGTCGGCCGAGACGGTGATCCGCACCGAGCCCGGCCGCTCGATGGCAAAGCCGGTGATCACCCGCGCCGCCAGACTGCGCGCCTCGCCCAGCCGCTCGACCAACTGTTCCAGGTTGCCGCAGCCGTTCTGCATGGACACCACCGGGCAGCGGCAGGCGGCAAGACCGGCGATGGCTTCAAGCGCCGTGGTGGTGTCGTAGGTCTTGGTGGTGAGGAGGATGAAGTCGTAGTCGCGGCCATCCAGTTCGTGCAGGTCGGTCAACAGGCCCAGCCGTCCCGGATCGGCCCGGAACTCGCCGAAGATCCCGCTCACCCGGAGCCCCTCGGCGTGCAGTGCATCGAGAAAACGCGGTCGGATGACCAGATCCACCCGGTGGCCGGCCGCGGCCAGCATGCAACCGAGGGCCTGCCCCAGGGCGCCGGCGCCATAGATGAGGAGTCGCATTGTCGTTCTTCCGCCCCCGTGATTGCAAGGTTGGTTGGAATGGTGGTCTGCCTGCGGCCGCCACTATACCACACCACGCCATGGCCCACCGCCATTTTCCCGCTGGCCGGATCGCTGTTGACACTGATCAGGATCGTCGCGCCAAGCGAAAAACAGGGGCGTGGAAGGAAAGAGCGGTTGTCTTTTGCATATTCCGGCTCCACCGCTATAATCAATCCAGGGTATGCAAACAACAGGAGCAGGAGTATGGGGAAAACCATTTGGCACACACGATGCAACGTCGAGTCTGGCTGATCCTGTCCCCCCGGCTTTTCATGGTCGCCATCCGCACCGCGACCGGACGCTGGACCCCTTCACTCCGGCCTGAGTTTGATCGCACCATGAACCCATGAGC
>CAZFPV010000041.1:0-9667 GCA_964521155.1 uncultured Desulfobulbus sp.
CGCCCAGACCCAGGGCATGGGCTGCCTCGATGGCGTCGATATCGCCTGGCTGCAGACCAAACAGGGTGGTGGCATAGGCGTCGGCAGCCACCGGATCAATCGAGGCGATCAGGGTGTCGGTTCTGCGTACATCCTTGACATCGCCGCCTTGGGGGCCGTTGCGCAGGAGGATGCGGGTGGCGTCGATCAGGGTCAGTTTGGGTCTGAGCACGGTGGCCAGGTCGGCCAAGCTCTGGCCCAAGTTCTGGTGCAGCCGGCCGCGGTTGCCGCCGATCACCCCCATGGCGTTTTTCAATCCCAGGGTAAGTCCGGACAGGCCGTGGTGCTTGGCCACCGGCACATTGATGTAGCAGTCGCAGTCGAGTGCGTCCTTGTAAATTTCCCAGCGGGTCAGGGCCTTGCCCCGGCTGATCTCCACCGGCACGAACTTGCGCTGGTCGATGTGCTCGATGCGAGCGCGGTCGTCCTTGAGCGACCGGACTGCCTCCTCGATGCCGCTGTTGGCGTAGCAGCGGCGCTCTTCGTTGCAGGTCCGGTCGAACACCAGCACCTGTTTGGCTCCGGCCTCGAGCGCCTGGGCAACCACTGTTCTGACCACCAGGGGGTGGGTGTTGGCGCCCTGGTCCGGGCTGCGGTCCCAGCCGATATTCGGCTTGATCACCACCCGGTCGCCGGGCTTGACGAACTGGCCCATGCCGCCCAACGGCGCCAGCACCTTCGCGACCAGTTGCTGGTAATCCTCGCCCCTGGCCAGGCTGATCTGAGCTGCGGGTGGGGCGGCCTGCGCTGGAGGCAGGATGGTAAAACGGGGAATGGTCAGGCCGGCCCCGGCCGACCAGAGCAAAACCTCACGGAGGAATCGGCGTCTGTCCATGGCGTGCTCCCTGGCTGGCGATGCGCCCGACAGACAGGTGGGCTGTCGGGCGCATCCTTGATTATTCCGGTAAACAGTACCCTGTGCACTCCGGAAAAACAAGGGTATGCGGCAGGCCGTCACTCGATGGCGTACTGGCAGAGCTTGCGGTACAGGGTCTTGCGGCTTATGCCCAGGGTGTCGGCGGTCTTCTGGCGGCTGCCGCCGTGGAATTCGAGCAGTTTGAGGATGTGCTGCCGCTCCACCGATTCCAGCGTCAGTTCGGCGCCGCCGCTTTCGGCGGAGACCACCAGTTCGCGCGGCAGGCAACGCTCGGTGATAATGCCGTTTTCCGCCAGGATGATCGAGCGCTCGATGACGTTGCGAAGCTCGCGGATGTTGCCCGGCCAGTTGTAGCGCAGGATGCAGGCCATGGCGCTCTCGACGATGCGGTAGCTGGTGTTGTCCGGACTGAGCGAGGCGAGGAAGTAATCGACCAGCAGCGGCAGGTCCTCCTTGCGCTCCTTGAGCGAGGGGATCGTGATGCTGAAGGCGTTGATGCGGTGGAAAAAGGCCTCGTTGAACTGGCCCCGCTCCACCTCCTCGGCCAGGTGACGGTTGGTGGCAAAGAGAAAGCGGATATTGACCGTGCGCTCCTCCTTCTCGCCGACCCGGCGATAGGTTCCGGTCTCGAGCACGCGCAGCAGCGAAGCCTGCACCTCCAGCGGCAGCTCACCGATCTCGTCGAGGAACAGGGTGCTGTCGTGGGCATAGGCGAGCAGCCCCTCGCGCGACTCGTTGGCGCCGGTGAACGAGCCCTTGATATGGCCGAATAGTTCGCTGCGGGCCAGTTCCTTCTGCAGCGAGGCGCAATTTTTGATGATCATCGGGTTGGCGGCGAGCGGCGAACGCTGGTGGATGGAGCGGGCCACCACATCCTTGCCCACGCCGGACTCGCCGGTGATCAGCACCGGTATCCGGGCCGGGGCCACCTTGTCGATCAGGAACTGGATGTCGCGGATGGCCTGGGAGTTGCCGATGAAGCGCACCGCGTTGCGGTCGCTGTCGGTGCTGTGGCGGAGCATGGCGTTTTCCCGCGACAGCAGCACCCGCTGGTGCGCCTTCTCGACGATCAGGTCGAGCCGGTCGAGGTTGAAGGGCTTGCGGATGAAGTCGTAGGCCCCGAGCTTCATGGCCTCAACCGCGATATCAACGTCGCCGTGGCCGGTGATCATGATCACCTCGATGTGCGGGATTGACTCGCGGATCTTGATCAGCAGGTCCAGGTCGGAGACGTCCGGCAGCCACAGGTCCATGATGACCACGTCGAACCAGTGGTTGCGCACCAGCGCCATGGCCTCGGCGCCGTCGGCGGCGGTATGGATTTCGCGGTTGGCCGAGGCTAGCTCTTTGGCCAGCAAACGGCGGATCGACTCCTCGTCGTCGATGACGAGGATGGAATATTTGGCAGTATTCATGGATGTTCCATGCCCGGCAGAGAGACCCGGAAGGCCGAGCCCACCCCCACGGTGCTGGTGACGGTGATCTCGCCGTTATGTTTTTTGACGATGGAGTAACAGGTGGACAAGCCGATGCCGATGCCCTTGCCCACCGGCTTGGTGGTGAAGAAGGGCTCGAAGAGCTTGTCCAGGAGCTCCAGCGGAATGCCGCAGCCCGAGTCTTCGATCACCAGCTCCGCGCCGCCGTGTTCGCCCGCCTGGGTCTTGATCAGGATGGTTCCGCCCTCGCCGGTGGCGTCGAAGGCGTTGGTGAGCAGGTTGATGATCACCTGCTTGAGCTGCGACTCGTCCCCGAGGATGAGGGGCAGGTGGTCCGCAAGTTCGGTTTTCACGGTCAGATGGTGGTGTTCCTTGAAGTGATGCTTGAGGATGAACAGAGTGTCGCTGACGCACTGGTTGAGATCCACATGGCCCAAGCTGGCCGCGGTGGGGCGGCTGAAGGTGAGCAGGGTCTGGACGATGTCGCGGCAGCGCAGGCACTCCTTGATGATCGTCTCGGTGTACTCCTTGAAATCGTTGAAGAGATCGTCGTCCACCCGGCCCTGGAGGCGGTTGATGCGGCGGTGCAGACCCTGGGCGAAGCCGTGGATGGCTGTGAGCGGGTTGTTGATCTCATGGGCCACGCCGGCGGCCAAGGTGCCCACGGTGGCCATCTTCTCAGCCTGGTAGAACTGGGCCTGGAATTCCTTTTCCAGAGTTACGTCGCGTTTGAACAACAGCACCTGCCGCTCGCCGGTGGGGCTGGTCCTGAGCGGCGAGGCGATGATCTCGAAATGCTTGAAGGCGTCGCCGATCTTGTAGATGCACAGGTCCTTGACCACCTCGTCGCGGTCCAGGGCGCGCAGGGCCGGGCATTCGGCGCAGCGCTCGCCGCTGCCCCCTCGAAGAACGGTGTGGCAGTGGAGGCCGATGGGATCAACCCCTGGAAACCACTCGTTAAACACGTGGTTGACCCGCTGGACGATCAGGTTTTCCGACAGAACCACCATCAGGTCGGTGATGCCGTCAAGCAGGGCCTGGATCTCCTTGCGTTTCTTCTCCAGTTCCAGGTTGGAGCCCTTGAGCTGCTCGACCTTCTGCTGCAATTCCTGGTAAAAACCGAGCTTGCAGTGCTCGATGCCGACCAGATCCTCGAGGGTTGTGGCGTGCGGCATCACCAGACCTCCTCGCAGATCCGCAGAAATTCCTCCCAGGTCGCTGGCCGGGGATTGGTCAGGTTGCAGGCGTCCAGCACTGCCATCTTGGCGATTGGTTCCAGATGACGCCGCTCCGATGCGTCGATGATCTGGCCAAGGCGGAGCGGCACCTTGAAGGAGGCAAAGAATTCATCCAGTCGTTCGATGCCGGCCAGGGCCGTGTCCAGGTCAGAGCCGAGGGATCGCTTGAGGATGATCCGGCCGATCTCGGCCATGCGCTGGGGGTTGATGTCCAAGTTGAAGCGCATCACCCGGGTGAGCAGGATGGGGTGGACCACGCCGTGGCGCATGTCAAAGTGACCGCCCAGGCTGTGGGCCAGGGCATGCTCGGCGCCGAGGCCGGCGTTGCTGAAGGCCATGGAGGCGGAGACCGCGGCGATGCTCAGTTTTTCGAGCGAATCGAGCGAGCGGGTGGCAACCGCGTGTTGCAGATGTTCAAGGATCAGGTCGATGGCCTTGAGCGAGTGCATCTCGGTAAACGGCGAGGCGATTCGCGACATGTAGGCCTCGATGGCGTGCGCCAGGGCGTCTACCGCCGACTGGATGATCAGTGATTCGGACTTGGTGCGCAGGATGAGCGGATCGACGATGGAGATGTTGGGGACAATGGTCCGGGTGATGATGGACATCTTGACCCCGCGGTTCATGTCGGTGATGATGCAGAACTGACTGATGTCCGAGCCGCTGCCGGCGGTGGTGGTGATCAGCATCATCGGCGGCAGGGGCCGCTGCACCCGGTTGGCGCCCTCGTAGTCGCGGATTCTCCCGCCGTTGCTGGCGATGATGGCGATGCCTTTGGCGGTGTCGAGCACGCTGCCGCCGCCGATGGCAATGATCACATCCGTGTTGTTCTTGAGGTAGAACTCGGCTCCCTGTTCGACCTGGAAGTCGCGCGGGTTGGAGGTGACGCCCGGATAGTACACCCATTTGATGCCGGCTTTCTCAAGGATATCCATAAGCAGCTGCAGCCAGCCAGCTTCCTCAATACCCTCGTCGCTGACCAAAAAAACCTTCTTTGCCCCGAGTCGGAGGGCGCACTGGCCTGCATGGTTGAGACTGCCTCGACCGAAGATGATTTCCGGGATGGCGAATTTGGTGACGTCCATGGTTCGGGTTCCTGGTGAAGGGAAGGGGAGAGTTGGGGGCTGCTGCTCTTTCAAGACACACGGGAGGGATGGTGACCTGCCGGGCCTGTGGATGGTCTTGCACGGAATATGCCCGAATGAGTAGGTAAGGCGATGAGATGATATGTCCGGCCGCTGGATCGGGTACAAATGACCCAGATCGTTCCATCTCCTGTTCCTTGAAACGAACCGGCTCAAGCGCACTCTATCAGAAAAGGGGTTGATATGGACACAGGAATTGGGTCACCATGACCCGATTCAAGGGGTGGGCGGGTCACTATGACTCGTTCCTTGATGCTGATCGGACTTGAAAAACCCCGGGTCCCGTGGGAATGTGTCAGTATTCCCGGGCGAAACTGCAAGGCTTCGTCATGCTTGAGAGCCGGAGCGAAGAGATCTGCTTGGCTTGGCGTCAGGTTTTATTGTATCTCCCCGACATGGACATGGGCCCGCACGGTGCGGGAGACTGTCGGAAACGACGCGGAAGGGCGGCAGGGACGGTCTCGGGATTGATGGAGGGACAGTGATCATCAGCGCCAGCAGAAGGACCGATATCCCGGCCTTTTACGGCCAGTGGCTCCTCAATCGACTGCGGCAGGGGCAGGTCATGGTGCGCCATCCCTTTACCCCCAACCGGGTCACCCAGTTGAGCCTTGCCCCTGAAACCATTGAGGCCTTGGTCTTCTGGACCAAGAATCCGGCCCCGTTCATGGAACGGCTGGGCGAGATCGAGCGCCTTGGCCACCAATGTTTTTTCCAATACACTCTTACTCCCTACGGAGCCGACCTGGAGCCGCGGGCGCCACCTATGTCGGCGCGCGTTGCCGCCTTCCAGGCGCTGGCCGATCGGATCGGGCCTGAACGAGTCTTGTGGCGTTATGACCCAATCCTGTTCACCCCGGCCTTTTCCTCGGCTGAACATCTCCGTTGCTTTGCCGCCCTGGCCAGGCAACTGCATCGGCACACCCGCCGCTGCACCATCAGTCAGCTCTGCCTGTATGCCAAGTGCCGGCGCAACCTGCGGGGGATCAATCTGGTACAGCCCCCGGAAGAGGAACTGGTTGCCTTCGCTGCTGAACTCGCGACCATCGCCAGCGATCACGGTCTGTCGCTGTCTGCCTGCTGCGATGGTTTCTTGACCGATCGCTGCGGCATCGAGGCGTCGCGCTGCATCGATCCCGAATTGTTGGCCGCCGTTCTTGGCCAGCCGGTGGCCGCCAGGCGGGACAATTCGCAGCGGCCAGGGTGCGGATGCACCGTCAGCATCGACATCGGCGCGTACAACACCTGCCCCCATGGCTGCCTTTACTGCTACGCCAACAGCAGCGCGGTCGTGGTCGCAAGGCAGGTTGCCAATCACGATCCCGGATCGCCGCTCCTTACCGGCTGGTTACGCGGCGACGAGACCATTGTCGTCAGGCAGGGGGCGTCGATTCTTGGCAGCCAACTGTCTCTGTTCTGACGGGGGGGGCGAAGGGAGCGGAAGTTCCTCCTCCGTGCAGGCGGATCAATCGAGTTGCTTGACAGCTCTGGCCCGGATTTGTCATGGTAAAACGGTTGTCTCTCCGTTGTTCGGCCTGAACCGACCGTCAGCGGCAAGAGGCAACCGCCAAGGAGCCTCTCGTGAATACCCTGGAAAGCCACATTGCCCGGCGACCAAGCCGCGACCCAGCAGGCCGAAGCGTCCCAGTATACCGAATCGAGGAATGATGCGATGATACAGAAATTGCTCGCCGACGGCGCCGGCTACATGCTGGTGCTGGCAGGTCTGGTGGTCACGGTCACGGTTGGGGTGATGTCCATCCTCCTGCCGTTTCTCGTATTCAAGATCATGCTGCGGGTTTCGGCCATGAACAAGAAGTTGGCGAGGATCATCGAATTGCTTGAGGAGGAGGGGAAAAGGGAGGCCGTGGCCTCGCGGCGCCAGGCGCCGGAGCCGGGTGTGCGGCTGGGGCCGACCACAATCAGGGAGGATGCCGCTGCGCCCATCGGTGACAAGCCCTTGCGGTTCAAATGATGTATTTTATGGTGTTCTGACGAAATCAGTCAGCTTCGGCTGGACCATGCAGCACCCGGACATGCAGTCACCGATGGCGTCGATCTCCGCCGCTTCCAGATCGATGAGGGCGGCGATGACATCCTCCTCGGTCGCGCCGGCAAACTCATCCTCGGCCGTGAACCAGCCCGTCCCCTGGCGAAAGAGGAAACGCTCCCGGACCTGCCGCCGCTGTTCCTGTGGCGGCTGATCAACAAACTTGCGGTCATTCATGGCCAAATTCTCCGGAAGGTGATGCGGTCCATGGCGGCCGTCACCAGTTCGCCGGATCGACCTTGCCAAGGAATATCTTGGTGCAGATCATGATGTTGCGGGCGTTGTCGCCTGCCTGGATGCGCAGCAGGCCCTCGCGGAGGATGATTTTCTTCAGCAGTTCCCGGCCATTGGATTCGTTGTAATAGATGTCGGAATCGAGAATGTCGCGTACGTTCTCCGGTTCAGTTTTGTCGACGATGAGCTGGATGCCCAGTTTGAGGAAGGGGTCCTTGATCTGGGGCAGTTCACCCTCCAGGGCGAGCAGTCCCCGCTTGAAGGCAATTTCCCCCAGGTCACGCAACTGCTTGACCATAGGGACGAGGCTTTCCTGATCTTCCCGGCTGCAGGCGGACTTGGCCGCCAGTGCAAGATCGCGCAGCATTATGGTGATTCTCCTGATGGGGATAAGAAATCGGCTCTCCGCCAGGCCGCTTCGACGACCCGGGCGGAAAGCCGCGGTATTTCCTGCAAAAACAAATGGATGAACCGATGGCGCCTCTCACCCGGGGCGACGCCCGGACGAGCCGTTCTACTCGCTCAGACGTTTGATAATCCGGCTGTAGGAATCCTTCAACTCCTCGCCGACGATCTTGGCCTTGGCGATGTAGTCCTCGGAGGTGTCCACGGCCTCGTCTGCGATTTCGGCCATCTTGACCTTGACCTGCTCCCACTTCTTTTCCGCTTCGGCAAACTCTTCCTTGGCGTCCATGGAGGCGAGATGCATCTTCACATTGATCTCTTCCCGTTCGGTTTTCAGTTTTTCCACTAATTTGTCAAACTCTTCCTGTACGTTCATGCCAAACCTCTCTGTCTCTGATCGTGGAGGGCGGGCCGGAAGCCGACCTGTTGACTTTCATTTACACCGAGAGGGAAAAGAGTGTCAACCGGCAAGAAAAGAGAATGGCAATGATTGTCGCATGACGTTGTATCGCCATGCTCCCTCTCGGTTTGCCGACCGGTGCTCCAGGCCCGGTTTGGGAACTGCTGGTCAAGGACGCGACGCCGTGGTAAATGGACCGGTGCGCTTCCTTGCCGCCACCCCAGCGCCATCCCCATCCTCCAACTGTTTGGGGGCCGGCCAACCCTGTGGGCCCATGTTCAATCGGATTCTTGTCACCGTCATTGTTTCTGTGTTCATTGCCCTGCTCGGGGTGGGCATCATTATCCCGGTGCTGCCGCTCCTGGCCACCAAACTGGGCGCTACCGGCTTTACCCTGGGCCTGATCACCGCCGCCTTTTCCATCAGTCGTGGCTTGCTGCAACCAGTGGTCGGCAATCTCTCCGACCGGTGGGGCCGCAAGGGCTTTCTCGTCACGGGACTGTTCATCTACGGCTTGGTCGGCCTGCTCATTCCCCACGCCGGCTCGGTCCTGCATCTGGTGCTCATTCGCTTCTTCCAGGGAGTCGGCTCGGCCATGATCGTCCCCGTGGCCATGGCCTACGCCAGCGTCCTGGCGCCACCTGGCCAGGAAGGCCGCTATATGGGCGTGGTCAACACCGCCATCTTCTGCGGCATCGGCGCGGGTCCCATCCTGGGCGGCATGTTTGCCGATGCCTGGGGGCTGGCCGCGGTTTTTCACGCCATGGCCGGCCTCTGTTTTTTCGCCTTTCTCCTGGTGGTCTGCAACATGCCGCCCGTCTGCCCCATCGAACGTACAACCCGGACGGGCGTGTTCGTCAGCCTCGGAAAGATGCTGCGACGCCGACGCACCGTCGGCATCCTGCTCGCCCGCTATGCCACCATGCTGATGATGGTCCCCACCATGGCCTTTTTACCGCTGATGATGGCCGACTGGCCTGGCAACTCAGGTCTGCGCGTGGGGCTGGTCATTGCCTGCCGGACGCTGATGAATGCTGTCCTGCAGGCACCGTTTGGCAGGCTTGCTGACAGGGGCGACAAGGTGCAGCTGATGGTGGGCGGCTGCCTTTGCATGAGTCTTGCGGTGTTCCTCATCCCCCTGATGACCAGTTTCGCCGCCATAATCGCCGTATACCTCTTTCTCGGTTTCGGCGAAGCGATCCTCTGGCCGGTGCTCGGAGCCTATGCCGCCGAGGAGGGGCGGGAACGGTTCGGCCACGGCACCATGATGGGGGTCTTCAATCTTGCCATGAGTGCGGGCGTGTTCACCGGTGCTTTGCTTGCCGGTGTGAGCATGGATTCCTTGGGCATGCGCCAAGCCTATCACGCCACGGCCGCAGCGATCCTGATCCTGCCCCTGATCGCGGCGACGCTCATCCGTGCGGGCGAGGCCGCCGGTGAGGCCGGGTCGTCGCAATCGACGTCTTCACCAGGACTCTAATCACCCAAATTTGTTGATAATACATCTTTTTCAGGTGAGGGATCACTTGACGAGACCCGCTATCTTGATTATTAAAGAGAGTTTTGTAAGGCCTGCGCGAGAGTGGCGAAATTGGTAGACGCACTGGACTTAGGATCCAGCGGGCCTCGCTCATGGGGGTTCGAGTCCCCCCTCTCGCACCAGTCGCACCCAAGCAAGGCGCGGCGCGCACGGTGCAGGAACCGCGCGCCGAAACAGATAACGCTGCCGGGTTCTCCCCGCGGATAATCGAACAAAAGGAACCTCTGTCCATGGAAATCGTCGTCGAAAACCTCTCTGACCTGACAAGAAAATTGACCATCACCCTGCCCAGGGAAACCGTGG
>CAZFPV010000041.1:9677-10871 GCA_964521155.1 uncultured Desulfobulbus sp.
ACCGTGGCCCCCGCGCTGGAGAAGGCCTACGCCAAGATCAACAAGGAAGTCAGGCTGAAGGGGTTCCGCCGAGGCAAGATCCCCCAGTCGGTTCTGGAAAAGAACTTTGGCGAGCAGGTCCAGAACGAGGTCGGCGAGAAGCTGGTCCAGGAGACCTATTTTGACGCCGTGGAGAAGGAGGGTATCGAGCCGGTGGTGCATCCCGAGATCGCCGAGCACAAATTCCCGGAGGACGGCACCTTTGTCTACGTCGCCCTGGTTGATGTCAAGCCGGTGTTTGACCTGACCGAATACAAGGGGCTGGCGGTGGAAAAACCGGTCATGGTTGTGAGCGACGAGGAAATCGACAAGGAGATCACCTTGCTGCAACGGCACCAGGCCGTGCTGCAGACCGCCGAGGAAGGGCACCTGCTCGCCGTTGACGATGTGGCGGTGGTGGATTTTCAGGGCTTCCACAACGGCAAGGCGATGAAGGAAGTGCGCAATGAGAATTACAGCGTCGACATCGGCATGCACCGGTTGGGCAAAGACTTCGAGGAGAAGCTCATCGGCCTGAAGAAGGGTGACAAGACCCTGTATGATGTCGATTTTCCGGCCGACTACCCCAACCCGGTACTGGCGGGCAAGAAGGTCGAGTTCAAAGTTGACGTCAAGGATGTCAAGGTGCGGATCAAGCCGGCCATCGACGATGAGTTCGCCAAGGACATCAAGCCCGAGCTGACCTCGCTGGAGGATCTGAAAAAGGACATCCGTGACCGGCTGCAGAAGTCCAAGGATGACGCCCTCAAAGGTGACCTGGATGACAAGATCATGCACAAGCTTATCGAGCTCAATCCCTTCGAGGTGCCGCAGCGCCTGGTTAACTTCGAGATCCAGGAGATGCTCAAGCAGGTCGAGGAGAATCTCAAGCGCAGCGGATTGTCTTTCGAGTCCGCAGGCATTAACTTGCAGGAGTGGGTAGAGAAGAACAAGGAAGTGGCTGTCAAGCGGGTCAAGGGTGATTTTCTCCTCAAGAAGGTCGCCGAAGTCGAGGAGATCAAGATCGCCGACGAGGATATTCAGCGCGGCTATCAGCGTATCGCCGACCAGTACAAGATGACCCTGGACGAGGTGAAGAAGTACTTCCAGCGCCGTGAGGAAATCCTGCCCTTCATGAACGAGTTGCACAACGAGAAGGTGCTCAACTTCCTGCGC
>CAZFPV010000042.1:0-10816 GCA_964521155.1 uncultured Desulfobulbus sp.
GCAGAAAGGAGAATGAACATGGCCAAGAAGATAACCATTGATCCGGTCACCAGAATCGAGGGGCACCTGCGCATCGACTGCGAAGTGGACAACGGCAAGGTCACCAATGCCTGGTCCTCGGGGCAGATGTGGCGCGGCATTGAAATCATCCTCAAGGGCCGCGACCCGAGGGACGCCTGGGCCTACGCCCAGCGCATCTGCGGCGTCTGCACCACGGTGCACGCCATGGCCTCGGTACGTTCCGTGGAAGACGCCCTGAAGATGGAGATCCCCCTCAACGCCCAGTACATCCGCAACATGGTCATCGGCGCCCACGGCATCCATGACCACATGGTCCACTTCTATCACCTCTGCGCGCTCGACTGGGTGGACATCGTCTCCGCCCTGGCCGCCGACCCCATGGCCACCGCCAAACTGGGGCAGAGCCTCTCCGACTGGAAAGGCAACAGCCCGCAAGAGATCAAGGGTGTGCAGGACCGGCTGAAGAAGTTCGTCGCCTCAGGCCAGCTGGGCATCTTCGCCAGCGGCTACTGGGGCCACCCGGCCATGAAGCTGTCGCCCGAGGTCAACCTCCTGGCCGCCACCCACTACCTGCAGGCGCTCGAGTATCAGCGCAAGATCAACCAGGTGGTCGCCATCCTCGGCAGCAAGACCCCGCACATCCAGAACCTGACCGTGGGCGGCGTCACCAACCCGATCAACCCGGACAACCCGTCCAATCTGACTGTCCAGAAACTCTACCAGATCAAGACCCTGATCGACGAAGTCGGCGATTTCATCAAGCAGGCCATGCTCACCGACGTGGCCGCCATCGGCGCCTTCTACGCCGACTGGACCAAATACGGGGCCGGCGTGCTCAACTACCTCTCCGTGCCCGATATGCCGATGGACACCAAGGGCACCAAGTTCGCCCTGCCTGGCGGCTACATTCCGGCGGGCGACATCAGCAAGTTCGCGCCGATTGCCAGTCAGCGCGAGGCTACCCTCTACAGCGGCATCAAGGAGTCGATCAAGCACGCCTGGTACAACGGCGCCTGGGACCGCTCTCCCTTCGAGGAAGAGACCGTGCCGAACTACACCGGCTACGAGTACGACAAGAAGTACTCCTGGGTCAAGGCCCCGACCTACCTCGGCCAGCCGGCCCAGGTCGGCCCACTGCCGCACGTAGTCGCCATGTACCTGTCCGGTCATCAGGCCACCAAGACTTATGTTGACAACACCCTCAAGACCGTCTCCGCCCTGGCCGGAACCACGGTGGGCATCGACGCCCTTCACTCGACCATCGGCCGAATCGCAGCCCGCGTCATCCGCTGCGGCGTGCTCTATGAAAACATGAACGTGCAGTGGCAGGCCCTGATCGAAAATATCGGCAAGGGCGATCTCGACACCTTCAACGCCCCGGTGTTCCCCAAGGGCGAGCAGCGCGGCGCCGGCTTCCACGAGGCCCCTCGCGGCACGCTCTCCCACTGGATCGTGATCGAGAACGGCAAGATCAAGAACTACCAGGCCGTGGTACCTTCCACCTGGAACGCCGGCCCAAGAAATCAGGACGACGCGCTCGGCCCATACGAGGCCTCGCTGGTGGGCAACCCCATCGCCGATCCGGAACTGCCGCTGGAGGTGCTGCGCACCGTCCATTCCTTTGACCCCTGCCTGGCCTGCGCCATCCACCTGGTTGACGGCAAAAAGACACCGCTTTCCAAGGTCAAGGTTCTGTGATCCAGGAGGCGGGCATGAGCGCCCTGGTGCTTGGCATCGGCAACCTGCTGATTGGCGACGAGGGGGTTGGCTGCAAAACGGTGGAGGAACTGGTCCGCCGCTATGAGCTGCCAGCCTCGGTGGAGTGCATCGACGGCGGCACCGCCGGTTTTGAGCTGCTCTCCCTGCTGGAGGGCCGCGATCAGGTCATCCTGATCGACGCTCTTCGCGACGATCGGGCGCCCGGCACGGTGATCATGGTCGAGAACGAGCATGTGCCCAAGGCCTTCATGGCCAGGACCACGCCCCACCAGTTGGGCATCTGCGACGTGCTCGCCGCGGCCGAACTGACCGACATCATGCCCAGGCGCCTGACCCTATACGGCGTCGAGCCCAAGCAGCTCGACGTCGGCATCGGCCTCTCACCCGAGGTCGAAGCTGGAATGGAGAAAATAATCAGCGCGGTTGTGGAACAACTTCGTCACTCTGGATATGAGGTGAAACACCATGGAATCGAATCCGAACATTAAAACCTGGACGCCGGCGACCATCATCATGGTCGTTCTGATCCTCCTCGGAGGCGGGGTCGCCCTGTATCGAATGATGTATGGACTGGGGGCGGCCACCAACATGAACGACGGCTACCCCTGGGCCTTCTGGCTCGGCCTCGACGTGCTCGGCGGTGTGGCCATGGCCGCGGGCGGCTTTATCATCGCCTGTGCAGTCTATCTCTTTAACTGGAAAAAATATCACTGCATCGTCAGGCCGGCCATCCTCACCGCTTTCCTCGGCTACCTGATGGCGGTGGCGGCCATCTTCCTCGATATCGGCCACCCCTTCCGCCTGCCGCACCCGATGTTCATGTGGCAGTACCATTCGGTCATGTGGGTCGTGGCCATGCACGTCATCTTTTACACCACCACGCTGGCGCTGGAATTCAGCCCCATGCTCCTGGAACGGCTGGGCTGGCACAAGGCCCTGCGGGTGGTGAACAAGGTCATGGTCGGCGCGGTCATCTTTGGCGTCATGCTCTCCACCTTGCACCAGTCGTCGCTGGGCGCGGTCTTCTTGATCGCCCCGGAGAAAATGTCGCCACTGTGGTGGGACACCAAGCTGCCGTTCCACTTCCTGGTTTCCGCCGTGGCCATGGGCCTGTCCATGGTCAGCTTCGAGACCATGCTGAGCAAGAAGTTTCTCCACCACGAGGTGGACAAGGAGATCTTCTTCGGGCTGGCAAGGGGCGTGCTGATCGTGCTCAGTTTCTACCTGCTGCTCAAGCTCTATCAGCTGTTCGTGGTCGCAAGCCCCTCCATGGCCTTCGACGGCTCGGTGGAAGGCAACATGTACCTGCTGGAAATGCTGATCGGGGTCATCATCCCCATCGCCATCCTCAGCGTCAAGAAGATGCGAGAGAATGTCAATACGCTCTTCTCGGTCAACATGCTGGTCATCATCGGCGTGCTTCTGAACCGGATGAACGTCTGCCTGTTCAGCATGGAAAGGTACAACACCTGGAAGGGCGCGTCCTACTTCCCCTCCTGGACCGAGTTCACGGTCTCGCTGGGCATCATTGCACTGGGCGTGTTCCTGTACAAGATGTCCGCCAAACACCTGCCGCTGTTCTCGCACTGACGGCGACGCAGGTCATCCGCCAGCCATCGGCGCCCCTGACGACGCTCGGTTGCTGAACACCCCGCGCGGGAAGGTTTTTCTCCTTCCTTCCCGCACGGGGCTCCTAAAACCCCGGATGTTTTTTCGCTGGTGCATGCAAAGGAAGCCGACACCATGTTGCCACTCACTGACCCACGCCGGACGATCCTTCCGCTGGCCGCTCTGCTGCTGACCCTGCTATGCTGCGGTGACCGGACCAAGGTCCAGGCCGCCGAGCAGTGCCAGGCCCTGCTGGAAAACAAATGCAGAGCTTGTCATTTCGTCACCTACATCTGCCCCCGGATGGACGATAATCGGGGCGCCATCTACTGGCACCGGACCATCAATGCCATGGTCAAGGAAGGTACGGTGCTCAGCGATGACGAGCAGTCCACCCTGGTGCGTTGCCTCAGTTCCCGCGACGCCCAGGCTAGATCGTTCTGCGCTGCAAAAAAATGACGGCGTAGGCCCTGGCTGGCGACGACGCGGCGAGCCCCCCTGCCCCGAGATAGAGACAGGGATAAAAACCTCCCTTCGGCCGCATCGCATGCTTGCCATGCGTTGCCTTATGCTAAGGGCAATGGTTCCACGCACAGTCCGATCACAGCCGGGATTACCTGTACAGAATTCCCACCGCCTTCCTTCCTGGGCGACATCCCTGCCCACCAGAGACCGATCCCGCCAGCGACATTGGCTGCCCCTTCCTGCAATCGGATGACTTTCGCCAATTAGTGAATTCTCCTCAGAGACATGGTCAAGGCCTTTCCCGGTACTGTCTTCGATACAATTGACAAAATCGGATTGACGAAAAGAATACGGTTGGCTAATCCTGCTTGAGCGATCAGGCATTGCAGTTTCAAACAAAATTTCACCTGAATGAAACGAGGGGGCGCAAAAAAGATGCAGGTATCGAGACACTGCTGGAAATGGCATTCCGGTGCATTCATGGCAGTATTGCACATCCTTGTTCTTGTAATGGCAACCACCTCGTGGTGCAACCCCCAGGAGCAGGTGTCCGGCGACGGCCCCATTGCCGCCTATCATAAAAACCGGCAGGCCTTTGTAGCCGAACAACAGTTGGCGAACAAAACCTTCAGCGACCAGATGACCGCCCTGCAAAAGGCGGTCGAATCCCTGAAACAGGAGAATGAGGCCAAACACAAGGAACTGAATCGTCTGCAATCTGTCATTGCCGGTCACCAACAGGAGGCCGGCGCCATGGCGCAAATCCAGTCGGCGGCATCCTTCGTGCTTTTCCCTCTGCTTTCCGCCTGGTCGATAGCCACCTCTTTTTTAGGTGAAGGCCGCTATTCGGTACTTTTGCTCCTGTTCCTGTCAATTACTGTGGTGAACGTTTTTCTGTATCTGATGTTCAAGCAACAGGGAATCTTCCAGCGCAATAAAATCCCTCTCATCATCGCGGTTGTCGTCCTGGTCGGCTGCATTGCTTCTCCCCTGTTTGCCGAAGAACAGACCAAGCGGGACCAGGTGATCGCCAAACTGGAACGGGCGGAAAGGATGTTGTCCAAATCAGACCATGAGCGGTTCATAGCCATCCTTGAAGAGAAGCCGACCCAGCGAATCAAGGTTCCGGCGCTGCAATCGGGCGATCCCCTCTTCACCGTGCACCAGGAGGTGATTATCGATTCGCCTGAATACTGGTCCACCCTGGCCGCCCTCTACACCCACGAAAAACAGAACGGCAAGGCGCTCGAAGCAGCGAAGAAAGTCGTCAAGGAAAGCCGTGTGCAGCGAGTTGACGAACATCAGCAGATCCTCGTCAACAGTATTCGCTACCTCTTGCAAGAGCAACAGACCCAGGAAATCAGCGCCGCGGTCGATACCCTTGGCGGCGCGGCGGTGGAAGTACCCACCCTGCTGAACATTGCCACCCTGCTCAAACAAAGCGGCATGCAGAGCTCGGCCGAAAAGATCCTTGGCTATGCCATCGCCAAGGCCGGCTCCGTGGTCGATCTGGTTCGCCTTGCCCAATATTTCCTTGAGCAGCAGGCGGTTGACAAGAGCAGCGAGGCCCTGGAGAAGGCCTTGGCCCGGGCGCGGGACATGGGCGAGATTCTCCTGCTGGCCGAAACCGCCCTGACTGTGGGCAAGGACGCGCTTATCGGCAAAATCGTGGTTGCGGCCGACACCGTGACCAACGACGCCCAGGCCAAGATGAAGGTGGTTGACCTGTTTCTCCAAAAGAACCGCAAGGAGGAAGCCGTCAACCTGGTCAGCCGTATCATCAGGGCCAGCACTTCCCGAAACAAGGAGAACGTCGACAAACTGCTGTATGTCATCGATGCCTCCCTCAAACGCAATCTGCTCCCCCAGGCCGCCGACGCTACCGAGACTCTCATTGTCATGCTCGGCTTGCACCAGGCGAAAAACTATCCCATCCAATCGGGGGCCTCGCTCAAATCGGCCCAGGGCATCCCCAATCCGGGCGCGATCACGCTGCCGCAGTTTCTTGGCCTGATCAAGGAAGAACAAGGGCAAAGCGACAAGGCCGAGGAGGCCTACATCTTCTCCGTACTTGAGTCGCTGACCACCATTCTCGAAAGCTATGGCTACAACTTTCCCGATTCGCTCAACGATTTCTATCTACTGGGACGCAACTGGGCAGGTGGTAACCGGACTGACCTTATCGGCCAGTTGGACCGGGTCTACAGCATCATCGAGAAGCGATTCATCACCCTGCAGGTACTGAAAAACGACGAACAGCTCGCCCTCCTCAACAAAGAGGTCGAGGCGCTGAAAAAAACCGGGGATGAACTGCGGAACTCAATTGCGGAGAGCGAGCGGCAGGCCTCGCGGGCCATGGTCAAGATGGTGCTGCAGAGCCTGAGCACGGTGGCAACCGTGGCTTTTGTCCTGGCGGCGCTGGTCGGCTGCGGTGTGCTGGCCTATCGCTACTGCCAGGGACTGACCATGGGCCGGACCTTTGGCTTCATTATGAAACTGGGAGAAACCTCCGGCTGGCTGCAGGTGCTGTCCATCTTGGGCGCAGTTACGGGCCTTGCCTCCATCGTTGTTGCCCAGGCTCTGCTCATGTTCCAGATGATCCAGGAAAACACCCGCCGCGTCACGGCCGGGCTTCCCCCGCTGTCGCCATCCAGGGGCGCCTTGGCGCGGGAACTCCCGCAACAGAGCGTTGAAACCTAACGTTTTTTTCGTGGTGCATACGAACCGTATCCACAAAAGGAGAAACCATGAGACAAAAAACCGTGGCCCTAACGAGCGCCTTTGTTGCCCTGCTGATCCTGTTGGTTATCCATTGCCTGCCGTTGATCGCCCTGGCCAGCCCGCGGATATACACGGATAAAAAAACCTACCTCCCCGGCGAGGCCATCCAAGTGTACTACTCGGGCGCACCCGGCGCCAGCGGCGACTGGATCTGCATCGTCCCCTCGTCCACGCCCGACAACGATGCCGGACCGAATTGGCAGCACATGCCTTATGCCACCCCACAGGGTGTGCTTACCTTTGTCGCTTCCAACCCCGGCGAATACGAGGCGCGGGCCTACTACGGCTATCGCACCATCGGCTATGTGGTCGCGGTTCGCTCCTCGTTCAGGGTGGCGAGCCAGGCCTCTGAACCGCCCCGACGGACATACCGGGAGCGCGCCGAGGAGAGTCCAGTCGTGAGCGCGCCCGACCCCAAGCTAAAGGAGGCCCAGTATGCCCTGATGGAGCGTGGCTACGACCCCGGAACGGCCGACGGACTCTCCGGCCGGCTGACCAGATCAGCTATCCGCGCCTTTCAGAAGGACAACCGGCTGAAACAGACCGGGGAACTGAACAGAGAGACCCTCGTCGCCCTGGGACTCATCTCCGGAGGAGCCAAGAAGGAGAACGCTGACGATCTTGGAGCAAAGCCGGTCGAGCCCCGCATCGACAGGATCGCGCCACCGCCTGCTCGACGCGACGACCGTCTTGTCCCTGAATCGGGCAAGGGCGCCGGACTGTTGGATCCCAAAGACACACGTGCACTACCGGAACCGCCGGTAGAGCCAAAAGCGGCAAGCCCAGTGCCAATGGAACCAAGCATTTCCGACAAGGGGCAGATCACCGCTGCCACCACTTTGGCCGCTGGGGCCAGCGTCATGGCTGACAGCCTGGGCGATGTTCCCAGAGGCGCCACCGTCGACATACTGGGGACCCAAGACAATTTCCTCAAGGTCCGCTACAACGGCAGGGAAGGCTACATCAACACCAACTTCATCCAGCGGCAGTGAGCTTGGCTACCCATACGGCAGGGGGCACTACTATTCGGGCAGCCTATCTCGCCACCTGCAGAAAGCGGCAATGCTGCTCGAACGCCTGCGCGAACCCGACCGGTCCATTCGGGAAGTCATCTTTGCTCTGAACTCATCGTGCGCCAGCCCACGGGCTGTAGGCCGGAGGCGACGATGCCCTGACCCCATCCCGATCACCCAGGCCGGCCGGGAGGTTTACGGGTTCGATCCCGCAGCCTGCGAAGACGCAGGCGCGGGCGGCGGTCCGAAGAGGCGATTGGTGAACTTGACGTACCAGGCCGCGGACTGCACCTGGATGATGTAGGCCAGGGCCACGACCAGGGCAGCGTCCGAACCGCCCGCGCCAAAGGCGTTGATGGCCACGGCCAGGGCGATGGAGAGGTTGCGCATCACCGTGCCGTAGACCATGGCAATGGCCTCGCCCCGGGGCAGCAGCGCCCGGCCAAGCACGGTGCTCAGGACATAGTTGATCGTGTACATCAGGAGCAGGGGGAGAAAAATCCCCAGCAACAGGCCGGGCGAGGCCACGATGGTCCTGGCCTTGAGAGCCAGGGCGATGAAAACGATGCCGAGCACCCCGAGCGTCGACAGAGCCGGAAAACGCGGCCCCAGCCGTTCGGTGAAAGCCTTTTGACCATGGCGGGCGATCAGCGCCCGCTGGGTCGCATATCCCAGCGCCATGGGCAGAAAGACAATCAGGCCGATCTGGGTGAACACCGCGCCGATGTCGATGGTCACGGTCGCACCCAGCAGCGCCTTGACATAGACCGGGGTCAGGAGCGAACCCAGGATCAGGCCCAGCACCGTCATCTTCACCGCCGCGGCCACGTTGCCCTTGGCAAAGCCGGTCCAGGAGATGGTCATGCCGCTGGTCGGCACCAGGCCGGCGAGCAGCAGGCCGAGCATCATGTAGGGCTGCCCGGGAAAGAAGAGCCTCCCCAGGGCGTAGGCCAGGAACGGAACCACGCCGAAATTGACCAACTGGGTGATCAACTGGGCGCGGACATGGCCGCCGGAAAACACTTCCCGCACCTTCAGGGTGACCATCATGGGGTAGACCATGAGGAAGGTGAAGGGCACGATCAGGTTCTTCAACCAGGCCGCGTTGCCGGCCAGGCCGGCGATAAATCCAAGCGCCATGGCCACAGGAATAGCCAGCACCAGTTTTTTGGCGATCAACTGCAACAGGCTCCACATGGGCGTGTTCCTCCTCGGGAGGGGTCAGGGTCGCGTTTGACCCAAAATAAAACTAATCAGATATATCTCGTCTCTTTTCCAGGCAAAAAAAGTCCCCACACAGGGGGTAAACTCCTGTTCCGCCATGACGGCAAGGCCCGACCTCTCGAATTTGCTCGAGGGCCTGCACGTGCTGCCCGCAAGAGCAACAACAACCTGTTGTGCATATCCTGGAAAGCACCGGACGGACCGGGCGGCACAGCCGCCGCCAGGTTCGTCCGGCCGTCGGCCGTGGCGCTCGCCAACCGTCAATCTACCAGTGGGCCTCCTTGTTGGCCCCGGTGGAGTAGGTGACCTGCCCTGCCTTCAGAGCCGCGACCGCGTCGCGCACCCTGCCGGTGACATCGCTGACCACCTTGACGCCGGCCGCCTCCAGGGTGGCGAAGGCCTTGGGGCCACAGTAGCCGGTCATCAAGACCTCCGCGCCCC
Source organism: uncultured Desulfobulbus sp. (assembly GCA_964521155.1). GTDB lineage: Bacteria > Desulfobacterota > Desulfobulbia > Desulfobulbales > Desulfobulbaceae > Desulfobulbus. The sequence continues at coordinate 9,273 of CAZFPV010000042.1, forward strand.
GGTCACTGACCATGGTCGCCGCCTGGATGCCGGCGCCCTTGAAGGCATTGACGTTGTCGCTGTTGTCCACCGCCTCGAAGGCCAGGGTTTCGATATCGACAATGAGGATGTACGGGGCCCTGCCGAAGCGGGGATCGATCTCGCTGTCCAGCAGGACTCCCTTCGCGGTGACCGCCACTTTCATGATATGCTCCCTGTGTTCACTGTTCAATGACCACCGCCGCCGCCACAGACCTGGTCATTGGCGATGATGGGAAGTTTGCCGGCGAGAAAATCCTCAACCACCGGTCTGATCTCCGGGCGGATGCCGTCATGATAGACCTCTATACCGACCTGTTTGAACCCCATCAGGGGTCGCATGCCGATGCCGCCGACCACCAGGGCGTTGACCCCGGCCTCGGCCAGCAGGTTGACCGGCACCATGCAGCCGCCCTGCACGTGCTCACGGTTGGGCAGAATGGTCACGTTTGTAATCTGGCCGTTCTCGACATCGATGCAGGTGAATACGTCGCAGTGGCCGAAATGGCCTGCCCGCATACCGTCCAGACCGCCGTTGCCCTCGGAGGGGATTGCTACTCGAACCATGGGACCTAACTCCTTCATTATTGAATGGTGGTGTGAAAATCCACGATCCCCAAAGGGTTCATGGAAGGTGAATGAACAATGTTGGCCCAGACCTGACGCACCACCTGATGGGTGTCGGTCTCCGGGCCGTACTCGAACAGGGTCTGCCCCTCGACCATGGATCGGGTGAAGGCCGGATCAAACGGAATTCTGCCGATCGGGGTAATCCGGCGCCGGCTGGCCAGCGCCTCGATGGCCTCGGTCATGGCCAGGTTGAGATCGAACTTGTTGACGCAGACCATGCCCGGCACCTTGAAATGGGCGGCCAGATCGACCACCCGCTCCATGTCGTGGAGACCGGAGACGGTGGGCTCGACCACGATCACCAGGGCGGTGGCCCCACCGATAGCGGCAATCACCGGGCAACCGATGCCTGGAGGCCCGTCGGTGAGGATCAGGTCGCAGCCCTGCCGTTCAGCCAACTCCCGGGTTTCCCGACGGACCAGACTGACCAGCTTGCCCGAATTTTCCTCGGCAATGCCCAGGCGGGCGTGGACCATGGGCCCGAACCGGGTGTCCGAGACGTACCACTCGCCGCAGCGCTGCACCGGAAAATCGATGGCCCCGGCCGGGCAGTAATCGACGCAGACACCGCAGCCTTCGCACCGGATGGCGTCCACCTGGAACCGGTCGCTGATGGCGTCGAACCGGCACAGTTCCAGGCAACGGGTGCATCCGGTGCAACGGCCCGGATCGATGACGGCCTTGCTGCCGCCCATGAAGTCGGTGCGCTGCCTGACCTTGGGCGCAAGCAGCAGATGGAGGTCCGCCGCGTCGACGTCGGCGTCACAGAGCACGGCGTTTTCAGCAAGCGCGGCAAAGGCCGCGGTCAGGCTGGTCTTGCCGGTGCCGCCCTTGCCGCTGACAATGACGATTTCCCGCATCACGCCACCCCCTGTCCTTCAATAATAGATTCTATC
>CAZFPV010000043.1:0-10482 GCA_964521155.1 uncultured Desulfobulbus sp.
GTTTTGTATACTTATAGTGGTGACGAGCTCGAGCAAGTCAAGGTGGAAAAAAATTTCGTTCCCGCAGTCGCCCTGAGAGAATGGCATCGCGGCAACGCACGCATTCACAAAAAGTCGTGCCATCAATGGACGGGTGCGTTGGTTCAGCCAGGATGCATCGCAGATGATGGGTTTCAGGTGATACGACCACAGGCGGATTTGGTCTCATGAGCAATCAGGTGCAACAGACGTTCGTCCGCCGGTGCGTGAGCGACATCATCAACGGACTCAGCGACGGCCTGACCCATTTCTCCGGCGCCAGCCGGGCGGCGGTGATCTTTGCCCTGCGGCCTGACAGTCCTATGCTGATCTGCGATCCGCAGCATCTGCTCCGGGGGCATGAGCCCATTTTCAAATCGCTGTATATCGACAATCAGAAGTGGAGGTTGAACGAAAAGGCGCCCAGGCGCCGGAAGGCCTTCGGCGACATCCTGCCCATCAAGAATTTGGGCCTGGCCGGGCTGCTCTCCCATGGTGGGTATTCCGGGTCGGTCTACTGCCAGCAGTGGTTCACCGAACATCACCCGGACCTGTGCTCCACCGGGCCGACCGAATGCTGGCTCGAACACGCGGTGTGGCGGTTCTCCCACGATCTGGCCAACGACCAGGATCTGTACACCGGCATCTCAGGCTATTTTCTCCAGGAGTATGCCAAACACGCGGTGCGCGACCACATCATCGACCAGATGAATGTGCTGCTCGGCATGGACAGCCAGGTTCGCGTTTATCCGGTGCTGGACGCCATCCTGATGATTTCCGAGACCCAGGAAGAGGGTTCCTGGCCGGAGGGCCGGCTCCTGGTGGTCGATCCGACCATGGTCGATCAGGTTGATTTCATGGTGAGATTCCAGGAGGATATCCGTCCACGCCTGATCAACTACAAGCATGTGCGCAAGCTGCTGCAGACCGTCGAACGCTCCAGCCGCGCCCTGGTAAGCGATGGCCGCGCCATCCTGGGCATCTGTGGCGACAGTCTGCCGCCCTTTTCCGTCTGCGCCGACTTTCGCGGCCGCCACGGCTTCCTGAAAGTGAACCGCAACAAGATCTGCAGCTTTGCCGACGGCCGGTTCAGTTCCACCACCTATCAGGCAAAACTGGTGCAATTGGAGGAACTGCTGCTCGAGTCGCGGTTGGACCGGTCGGTGGGGTATTTCATCTTCAAGGTCGTGGTCAGTCTGGTCCATCACGCCCAGAAACGGAAGCACGGCTGCGCCGTGGTCATCGATCTCAACGAACAGCCTGTGACCATGTCCGGGCAGGTGCTGTCGCCGCCGCTCGACCTGCGCCGGCCGTACATGCTGAAGATGGCCAAGTCCCTGGTCAAGGTTGACGGGGCGCTGCACATCGGCGCCGACCTCCACCTGCACGGATTCGCCTGCCTCATGGACGGGCGGTCTTTCCAGGGCGAAGATCTGGCCAGGGGGGCGCGGTATAATTCGGCCCTGCGCTTCACTGCCGAACACGACAACATTATCGTGGTGGTGGTCTCGTCCGATCGGCCCGTTTCGGTAATCCACCAAGGGGTCGACGTCCATGGCGTCTGCGCCTGGAGTCAGCAGAGCGGCTGCATGTACGAATTGGACCGGCTGGAAGACTGGGTCGCTCGCTGAACGGACCTGCTCCTGGCCTTGCCGCGGCTAGCGGATGAGCTGCATGATCTCCGGTTGCCCCTGCTGCTCGTAGGCCCGGTCGGCCAGGTCGAGCAACTTGGATTTGCACGCCTTCAGGGGCGGCAGTTCCGGTATCAGCGGCAGCAGCGTATCCACTGCGGCCGGCGGCTCAATCCGCATCTTCTGCGCCAGTCGGTCACCCCCAAGCGGCGAGAGCGCACCGCCCAGCCCTTCCTCGCCGGCGCCGTCAAGCCCGCGCAGGAATCCCATCATGGAACCGAGATCGTTCTGCCTCTGAAAGCTGTCGATTTCCTGGGCAATGGTCTGCTGTTCGACTGCCAGGGTCTTGAGCGTGGCGCGGTAGGCCTCAGTCCCCTGGATGAGATGGGTGTACAGGTCGAGGCAGAGATTGCGAAACCTCGCCCGCCTCGTCAGGCCATGGATGCGCTGACCGGCGAAGACCCGTCGGCGGATGGTCTGCGAGTGCAGCAGATAGGGGTCGAGGAAGATATCGTCGCGCAGGCCGGTGAGGCGGAAGAAATCGTGGATGTGCGACTCATTCTGCAGCAGGATGTAGAGCCTGATCAGATCGAGGCCGACGCTGTTCTCCAATTGCTGGTAGGCCTGGCGGGTCTGCTGTTCGTAGGCGATGCTGTCGTCCTCAATCAGTTTGCGCGATCCGAAATACCGGTCGGCGATCTCTTTTTTCACCTCAAGGGCGAGAAAGGCTTCGATGTCTTGCATGGCTGGATCTCGTGTGGCCCGAACGGCGGCTGGGCGCAGGAAACGGGGACTGGCCGGCGTTGCGGGGGGAGAGGCGGACCGCGCCGCTTTAACGCGGAGTATATCCTACCTGCGGCCGGGAAGGAAGCGATGGCTTCCTGATTTTTTCACAAGGAACCGCCGCTGGCCGTCCCAGGCCCGCCGTGGGCCTGGGTTCGTTTTTCGTTGCCGCGCCGCAGGCGCCCCATTTCGTTCTTTGTATCGGTGAACACTCGCATGACCATTTTTTCATCACGGGAACAGGCCAGAAATATGGTCAAGGAGGCCGCCGACATCGTCCAGGTGATCGGCGAGCATGTCGATCTGAAACGCGCCGGGACCCGGTTCACCGGGCTGTGTCCCTTCCATGCCGAGAAGACGCCCTCCTTTTCGGTCAACCCCCAGGGCCAGTTCTATCACTGTTTCGGCTGCGGCGAATCGGGCGACGTCTTTTCCTTTGTGATGAAATATCACCGCATGGAGTTTCCCGAGGCCTTGAAGGAACTGGCGCGGAAGTTTCATGTCGATCTGCCCGAGGACAGGCCGCTCAGCGAGACGGAACAGGCCAGGCTGCGGCAGCGGGAGGCCATGTATGCGGCCAACGAGCAGGCGGCGGTCATCTATCGGGACTGCCTGGACGACGAGCGGCTCGGCAAGCCGGCCCGGAACTATCTGGCCCAGCGCGGGGTGCCGGCGGAGGTTGTCGACCGCTACCGGCTCGGGTTCGCCCCTGACCCCGAGCAGGCAGGCTGGGGATACCTGGTCGATCGGCTGCTGGCCCGAGGTGTGCAGATAGAGGCCATCGAGGCCGCCGGGCTTGCCGTGCGCAAGGATCGCGGCGGCCACTACGACCGGTTCCGCTCGCGTGTGCTCTTCCCCATCAGCGATATGACCGGACGGGTAGTGGCCTTCGGCGGCCGTATCCTGGGCGAGGGCAAGCCCAAGTACATGAACTCGCCGGAAAGCCCCATCTTCGACAAGAGCCGACTGCTGTTCGGCCTGTTCCAGCATCGAGAGGCTATCCGCCGGGAGCGGCGCGCCCTGGTGGTTGAGGGCAACTTTGACCTGCTGCTGCTTGCGGTGCACGGCATCGACAATGTGGTCGCGCCGCTCGGCACCGCGCTCACCCGTCACCACGTCCATTCTCTGCGGGGGTACGGCAATGAGGTCGTGCTCCTGTTCGACGCCGATGCGGCCGGACTCAAGGCCGCCATGCGCAGCGTTCCCTTTTTCCTCGCCGAGCAGGTCGAGGCCCGGGTGGCGCTCCTGCCTCCGGGCCATGACCCCGACAGCTTTGTCCGCGCGGAGGGCGCCGGGGCAGTGACAGCACTGGTGCAGAGTGCGCGGCCGCTGGCCGAATTCGTCATCGATGCCCTGGTCCGTGAGCACGGCCTGACCCTGGGCGGGAAGAACAGAATCATTGGCGAGTTGAAACCGCTGATCCATGAGGCCGCCGATCCCGAACAGCGGAACCTGATGATCACCCATTTCAGCGAAAAACTGGGGGTGTCGCCTGGGTACTTCGCTAGAGATGCGGCCGTTCACGTCAAGGCCCCAGTTCAGGAGCAGTCCGCGCCCCCTTCTGGGCTGGTCAGCCTGCCAAAACAGGAAAAGCAACTGATCGATTTTCTCATCCTCTACCCGGAACACCTTCCGGAACTGCGGGCAGCCGGCCTGGGCCGCATGGCCCTGGAGCCGGCGACCAGCCGGATCGTCGAACTGCTGGAGCGGATGGTCGCCACAAACCAGCATCAGCCGGAGCAGTTGCTGTCCATGGATCTGGACGAGCAGGAACGCGCCTATATTGTCCGTCTGCTGACCCGCGACCAACCGTTCGCGGCCGAGGACCGGGACGGGCATGTCCGGGAGTTGTGCCAGGAATTAGCCGACTGGCTGCGGGTCACCCTGCAGAAACACGCCGGCGCCGACCTGCAGCAACAGATCCTGGAGGCTGGGCGTCTTGGCAATACGACCCTGCTCATGGAATTGATGCGGCTGAAGCAGGAAACGGAAAAGAAAAGAACCGGATTTTAATATAACGCATTGAAAAAAGATAAAATTCGGATAAATTCAAAAAATTGTATTGTGAAAGTGGATTGACCTGCCGACCGAAAGAACGGTTAAGGGGATGCTCCGACGGCTCCGGGCGGGAAGCCGGGCGGCCTCTGGCCGCCGACAATTGCGCTGGGGAGGGGAAGGTGGATATGGATGAACATGGATTTGAGGACGATCTGGATCCAGTCGGGGATGACTCTGGAATGCATCCCCAGGGCAGCCAGGAGTTTCCGGTCGAGCCGGACGATGACTGGGCGATCCGCCACGGCATAGAACGTCGTTCCTCCTTTGATCGCCGTCTGGGCGACGAGCGCCGCCATGTCGAGGATCGCCGCGGCGGCGGCAGCAGTATCGACCCGATGAATATCTATCTTCGCGAGATGGGCAACCAGCGGCTGCTCAGCCACGAGGAGGAAATGGAACTGGCCCGGATGGTGGAGGATGGGGAGACCCGCATCCAGTACGCAGTGCTGCGGCTGACCCTGGGCATCACAGCGTTGAACGATCTGGCCGAGAACCTCCTCCGGGGCAACCTCCGGATCAACTCGGTGATCAGGGGGCTCTCAGAAAATGATGAGCAGGAATTGATCAAGGTTCGAGACACCTTCCTTGAGCAGATCGAGCGAGCCAACGAGTTGGATAGCCGGCGTCGCGAACTCTTTGTCGATCTGAAGCGCATCGCTGGCGACGCAGCCAGGGAAGCTGGGCTGGTCGCCGAGATACTGACCATGAGCAATGCGATATCATCGCTGTTCAAGGACTATCGCCTCTGCTCCAAAGGCATCCTTTCCGTGGCGGAAGCGGTCAAGGAACTGGCGCAGAAGTTCAACAAGGTGCGGGTGGTGGCCAGGCAGCAGGAGCTGCTCTCCGCGGCCCGGAGGCATCAATCGGAACAGGGCGAGTCGTCGGTTGATCCGGCCGAGGTCGAGCAGCGGGTCACCCTGGAACTGGCCGAAACTATCGGCGTCTCCTGGCCGGCCTTCATCGAGGTGCAACAGGATATCGAAATCGGCCGGGAAATGGCCAAGCAGGCGCGGGAGACCCTGGTCAGGGCCAATCTGCGGCTGGTTATCTCGGTCTCCAAGAAATTCATGAACCGCGGCATGCAACTGCCCGACCTGATTCAGGAGGGCAATATCGGCCTGATGAAGGCGGTGGAGAAATACGATTACAAGCGCGGCTACAAATTTTCCACCTACGCCACCTGGTGGATCCGCCAGGCCATCACCCGCGGCATTGCCGATCAGGGGCGGACCATCCGTCTGCCGGTGCACATGATCGAAACCATCAATCGTCTGTTGCGTTTTTCCAAGGATTTCCATCGGGTGGAGAACCGGGAACCAACCCCGGAGGAGATGGCCGCCCAACTCGGAACCGACGTGGGCCGGGTGCATATCGCCCTCAAAACGGCCAGGGACGCTATCTCGCTCGACGCGCCTGTCTGTGAGGAGGAAGACACGCTGCTTTCAGACTTTATCGAGGATCATGCCCAGCCCGACCCCCAGGAGCAGTCGGTCACCGAGAGTTTGAAGCGCTGCCTGTGCAAGGTGATGGGATCGCTGACCCCGCGCGAGGAAAAGGTTCTGCGCATGCGCTACGGCATCGAAATCGGGTGCGACCACACCCTGGAGGAGGTTGGCCAATGTTTTGCCGTCACCCGGGAACGCATCCGCCAGATCGAGGCCCAGGCGCTGAAGAAGCTCCGGCATCCGTCCAGAAGCCAGGAGCTGCAAACCTTTCTCAGCGATTAGAGCCAGTTGAAGATCTGTGCCGACGCCGAGGACTGGCTGACCCTGTCCTTTCTGCCCGGCCTGGGTTGTGTCCATATCAACCGCCTTGTCTTGGAGGCGGGGTCACCCGGCGAAGCCCTGCGGCGTCTTCTGCGCTCGCGGGACTGCGCGGGCGGGGGTGAACGCGTCCTCGTTTTTGACCGGCGGCAATTGACCGCCGCCCGTGACCGGGCCCGACAGGAGATGGACGATCTCGCCCGGCTCGATGTTTCTCTTCTCTCTCCAGCCTGTTCACAGTTTCCCGAATCCCTCCGCACCATCCCAGACCCACCCGTGCTGCTCTATTACCGGGGTACTCTGGAGTGTCTGCTGCGGCCGGTGGTGGCCATCATCGGTTCGCGGGCCGCAACGGAGTATGGCCGCCGCATCGGCGCCTGGCTGGCGGCGGAACTGGCTGCCCAGGATATCACCGTGGCCTCCGGCGTGGCCAGCGGCATTGACGCCAGCGCCCACCGAGGCGTGATTGAGGCTGGCGGCCGCACCGTGGGCGTGCTCGGGTGCGGCATCGACGTGGTTTATCCCCGTACCCACGCCGATCTGTACCGGGAGATCGCCGCCCACGGCGTGCTGTTCTCCGAATACGGCTTGGGCTCGCCGCCGGAAGGGTTCCGCTTCCCGGTGCGCAACCGCATAATCAGCGGCTTGTCCCGAGGAGTGGTGGTGGTCGAGGCCACGGAGAAATCGGGTTCGCTGATCACCGCCCGGCTGGCGTTGGACCAGGGGCGCGAGGTATTCGCCGTGCCCGGCCGCATCGACTCGCCCCGAAGCGCCGGTTCGCATCGGTTGATTCAGCAGGGAGCGCACCTGGTGCAGACGGTGCGGGATATTGTCGAGGTGATTGCCTGGGGCGACCCGCACATTCCCCCGGTGCGGCATAGGCAGCGGTCGGAACCCGTGCCGTTGGGCGAACGGGAGCGTGCATTGCTTGCCCATCTCGACGTTTACCCCACCGATATCGACAGTCTGTCGCGACAGAGTGGTTTCCCGGCGGCGGAACTCCACGCTTTGCTCCTGCAGCTTGAATTGAAAGGCGCCGTGCGCCAGTTGCCAGGGCAGTTGTATGAACGGGCGCGGCCGCCTGGCTGATCATTTCGCCATCGCTTCCTGTTTCCATGTCCGCTCATTTTCGGTACACTGTGAATCTCTGTCGTTGGCGACCATTGCCGCCAGCGTATATTTTTCCTTTCTTGCGTTCAAGGATACCCCTATGAGATCCCTCATGATTGCGCCGTCCATCCTTTCCGCCGACTTTTCCCGCCTGGGCGAGGAAATCCGGGCAGTGGAGGAGGCCGGCGCCGACGTTATTCACGTCGATGTCATGGACGGCCATTTCGTCCCCAATATCACCATCGGCCCCCTGGTGGTCAAGGCTGTCCGGGCGGTCACCAGCCTGCCGGTTGATGTCCATCTGATGATCACCGAGCCGGACCGGTACCTGAAGGATTTTGCCGATGCGGGCGCCGACTGGATTACCGTGCACGTCGAGGCCTGCATCCACCTCCATCGCACCCTGACCTGCATCCGCGAGATGGGGCGCAAGGCCGGCGCGGTGCTCAATCCGGCTACTCCGCTCTCTACCCTTGACTATGTGCTTGAGGAGGTCGACCTGGTGATGCTGATGAGCGTCAACCCCGGTTTCGGCGGCCAGTCGTTCATCAATTCCTCCATCGACAAAATTCGCCGCCTGCGGCGCATGCTCGACGAGGTCAATCCGCAGGCGGCCATCGAGGTGGACGGCGGCATCAGTTCGGCCAGCATCGGCCGGGTGGCCGAGGCCGGGGCTAATATTTTCGTCGCCGGATCGGCCATATACGGACAAGCCGATTATGCAGCGGTCATCCGGGACATGAAACGCAGGGCCAGCCGTTAACCGAGAACAGGGAGGGCGATATGCAGTTGCGCGATTTTGACGGGTTGCAGGCGGTGCGCAGACTTTCCACCCTGGCCGGGTCGCCCCATGACCTGGCTGCGCCCGGCGGTTTAACGCCGCAGCGGTTGCAGGAATACGTGGTCTCGTCCTGTGGGTTTGATCTGCTCTACGCCTGCCAGCGGCTGGATGGCGAGGTGCTCGCCGCCCTGCAGGCGCTGGCCGACGAGGCGGGGTTGGTGGATGCTTTCGTGGCGATGAAGGGTGGGGCGGTGCTCAATTGTATCGAGGGGCATGTCAGCGAGAACCGGCAGGTTCTCCATACATCCTGCCGGGACGTTTTCGAGGAGACGCCGCGGGCTGTTGAGGCTTCGGCCAAGGCTGTGGCTGAACTTGCAAAATTGCGGCGTTTTATCGAAGATCTCGATCAGGGCCGGCTGGTCAATGCCCAGGGAGAGGCGTTCACCACCATGGTCCAGGTGGGGATCGGCGGCTCCGATCTGGGGCCCCGCGCCCTGTATCTGGCCCTTCAAGCCTATGCCCTGCCAGGGCGGTCGGCGCGATTTATCGCCAACGTCGATCCCGATGACGCGGCCGAGGTGCTGCGGGGGCTTGATCTGTCGCGATCCCTGTTCAATATCGTCTCTAAGAGCGGCTCCACCTTGGAGACCCTGACCAACGAGCGCCTGGTCTGCGCGGCCCTGATCGAGGCCGGCCTCGATCCGGCCCGACATCTGGTGGCAGTGACTGGCGAGGGCGGGCCCATGGACGACCCGAGCCGCTACCTGGCTTCTTTTTATATGTATGAGTACATTGGTGGTCGCTACTCAGCCACCTCCATGGTGGGAGCTGTGACCATGGGGTTTGTCCTCGGTTTTGACGCAGTGATGGAGATTCTGCGGGGGGCGCACGAGATGGATCTTGCCGCCGAAGAGCGGGATATCCGCTGCAACGTCCCCCTGCTCATGGCCTTGATCGGGATATGGAATCATAACTTCCTTGGTTGTCCGACTGTGGCGGTGTTGCCGTACAGCCAGGCCCTATCGCGTTTTCCGGCGCACCTGCAGCAGTGCGACATGGAGAGTAACGGCAAGTCGGTTACCCGTCAGGGGGCGGCGGTGCGATGGCGCACCGGGCCCATTGTCTGGGGCGAGCCGGGAACCAATGGCCAGCACGCCTTTTATCAACTGCTGCACCAGGGGACGGAAATTGTGCCAGCAGAATTCATCGGCTTCCGCAAGAGCCAGTACGGCCATGATCTGGATGTGCAGGGAACCACCTCGCAGCAGAAGCTGGTGGCCAACATGCTCGCCCAGTCGCTCGCCCTGGCGGTTGGTAAGTCGGACGGTAATCCCAATAAGGCCTTTGCCGGCAATCGACCAAGCCTGTTGCTTATCGGCGACCGTTTGACCCCGCGAACCATGGGTGCACTGCTCGCCATCTATGAGCATCGGATTGCCTTCCAGGGCTTCTGTTGGCACATCAACTCATTCGACCAGGAAGGGGTGCAGTTGGGCAAGGTCCTGGCCACCACGCTGCTGCGAATCATGACCGGGACGGCAGGCGACAGGGGCGGGGACAAACCCGAACCTTCCGTCGAGGAGGCCCTGCTGCGCCAGGCAAGAATGCTGTGAATTTGGGACTGGGAGCAGATTTTCCACGTACCACATGGGGTTATGGTTTTTTGTTGACAAAGCCTACCGGGGCGTTTATTCTCGCGTCCTGAATGACCATTCAATATGGTGTTGTGCGTTCCTGCCTGTATTGACGTGCAATTCACGGTTGGGTCAGCAATTCTACGGGTTCAATTCAAACCACATACTCTCTAGGAGGAACACTGATGGCAAAGCATGAAACGCCTCTATTGGACGAACTGGAAAAAGGTCCGTGGCCGAGTTTCGTCACTGACCTCAAACAGCAGGCTGCGACCAAGCCTGAGTGCTGGGACATTCTTGGCCAGCTTGAGCTTTCGTACAAAGACCGGATCACCCATTGGAAGCACGGCGGCATCGTCGGTGTTTTCGGTTACGGCGGCGGCATCGTGGGTCGCTATTCGGATGTGCCGGCACAGTTTCCTGGCGTAGAGCATTTCCACACCGTTCGTATCGCCCAGCCCTCCGGCCTGTACTACTCCACCGAGAATCTGCGTGCGTTGATGGATTTGTGGGAAAAATACGGTTCTGGCGTCACCAATTTCCACGGCTCCACCGGCGACCTGATCTTCCTCGGCACCCGCACCGAGAACCTTGAGCCGCTGTTCTGGGATCTGACCCATGATCTGAACCAGGATCTGGGCGGTTCCGGCTCCATCCTGCGTACGCCCGCCTGCTGCCTTGGCGAGTCCCGCTGTGAATGGGCC
>CAZFPV010000044.1:0-10142 GCA_964521155.1 uncultured Desulfobulbus sp.
GTCGTGGCACATGCCGGTGAGGCCGTGGCGGGTTTTGCGCAGGCGACGGCGGCAGGTATTAATCAGCCACCAGAAGCCCAGGACGGCGCAGAAGGTGATGGCGAAGACGACGAGCAGACCGTGCATTGGGGCTATCCCCCGAAATCGTCATAGTGGATGTTGGCCGGCTCGACCCCGAGGCTGTCCAGCATGGCCAGCACTGCCTTGGTCATGGGCGGCGGCCCGCACATGTAGTAGTTGATGTCCTCGGGCGCGGGGTGGGCCTTGAGGTACCGGTCGAACAGTACCTGGTGGATGAAGCCGGTCAGCCCCTGCCAGTTGTCCTCGGGCTGCGGCTCGGACAGGGCCACGTGGAAGGTGAAGTTGTCGTGCTCGCGCGCCAGCTGCTCGAACTCCTCGGCGTAGAAGACCTCCTGCAGGCTGCGGCCGCCGTACCAGAAAGAGACCTTGCGTGTTGTCCGCCGCGCCTTGAACAGCTCGAAGATATGGCTGCGCAGCGGGGCCATGCCGGCGCCGCCGCCGATGTAGACCATCTCCGAATCGCTTTCCTCGATGAAAAACTCACCAAACGGACCGGCGATGGTGACCTCGTCGCCTTCCTTGAGATTGAAGATGTAGGACGAGGCCATGCCCGGCGGGATGCCCAGCGGCCCGCGCGGCGGCGGACTGGCAATGCGGACGTTGAGTTTGATGATCCCGCGCTCGCCCGGGTAGTTGGCCATGGAGTAGGCCCGGCTTACCGGCTGGTGCACCCGGGAGGCGTACTGGAACATCTTGAACTTGGTCCAGTCGCCCAGGAACTTTTCGTCGATGTCGAAGCTCTTGTACTCGAGCGCGTGCGGCGGCACCTCGATCTGGATGTAGCCGCCGGGCCTGAAGTTGACCGACTCGCCGGCCGGCAGGTCGAGCACCAGCTCCTTGATGAAGGTGGCCACGTTGCGGTTGGAGCGCACTCGGCACCGCCACTTGCGGGTTTCAAACATCTCCGGCGGAATGCGGATGCTGAGATCGCGCTTGACCGGCACCTGACAGGACAACCGCATGCCGCGTCGGGCCTCGGCCGGCCTGATCTGCCCCAGTTCGGTGGGCAGGATGGCCCCGCCTCCCGCCTCGACCAGGCAACGGCACTGGCCGCAGCTGCCGCCGCCGCCACAGGCCGACGACAGGAAGATGCCCTGCTCGGCCAAGGCGCCCAAGAGCTTGCCACCGGGCTTGACCACCAGCCGTCGCTCCCCGTTGACCTCGATGGCCACCTCGCACTGCGGCGTCAGCAGCCGCTTGGCTGCCACGATCAGGCTGACCAGCACCATCTGGATGGCGAGAAAGGTCAGGACCGCACCGAAAATCTCCGTCATGTCCGCCTCCCCCAGGTTCGGGTTGTCCCTGCGTGCCGCCTCGCGCCAGTCATCGCTAGAATCCCCCCAGTCCCATGAAGGCCAGGGCCATCAAGCCGGCGCAGATGAAGGTCATGCCCAGGCCGCGCAGGCCGGCGGGCGGATCGGCGTACTCAAGTTTTTCGCGGATGCCGGCCAGCAGGACCACGGCGAGGAAAAAGCCTGCGCCCGCGCCGATGCCATAGGCCACGCTTTCGCCAAAGGTATAGTCGCGCTCGACCATGAACAGGGTGCCGCCAAGGATGGCGCAGTTGACCGTCAACAGCGGCAGGAAGATACCGAGCGTGGCGTAGAGACCAGGCAAATAACGGTCCATCACCATTTCCAGGATCTGGACGATGGCCGCGATCAAGCCAATGTAGGTCAGCAGGCCGAGGTAGGTCAGGTCCAGATCGGGCTGGCCGGCCCAGGTCAGGGCGCCCGGCTTGAGCAGGTGACCCAGGATCAGGTTGTTTACCGGCACAGTGAGGGCCATGAGAAAGAGCACCGCCCCGCCGAGGCCGACCGCACTTTTGACCTTCTTCGAGATGGCCAGGAAGGTGCACATGCCGAGGAAAAAGCTGAGCGGCATGTTCTCGATGAACAGCGAGCGGACGATGAGATCAAGATAATGGGCCATTACTTGCTCTCCTGTTGCGCCGGATCGATGGTTCGCAGCAGCCAGATGATCAAGGCGATAAGGAAGAAGGCGCTCACCGGCAGGAGCAGCAGGCCGTTGCGCACGTACCAGCCGCCGTTGGTGGTCAGCTTGAGGATCTCGACACCGAACACCGACCCCGAGCCGAGCAGCTCGCGGATAAAGGACACGGTCATCAGAATGAAGGCGTAGCCCAGGCCGTTGCCGATGCCGTCGAGGAAGCTCTTTCCCGGCGGGTTGGCCATGGCAAACCCCTCGGCCCGGCCCATGACGATGCAGTTGGTGATGATCAGGCCGACATAGACCGACAGTTGCTTGGCCAGATCGAAGTAATAGGTCTTGAGAATCTGGTCGACCAGGATGACCAGGGTGGCAATCACCGTGATCTGCAGGCCGATGCGGACGCTGCCCGGGATCCGGTGGCGCACCAGCGAGATGGCGAAGCTCGAACAGGCTGTCACCAGGGTGACGCAGATGGCCATCACCAGGGCGGTCTGCATCTTCGAGGTGACTGCCAGGGCCGAGCAGATGCCCAGCACCAGCAGGGCGATGGGGTTACGCTCGATGATCGAGCGCAGCAGCAGGTCGCGGGCTCTGTCAGCCATCCTGTCCTCCTTTGTGCCGCATGCGGTTCAGAAACGGCTGAAACCCGTGTTCGCCGAACCAGAACCGCAGCAGATTGGAGACGCCGGCGCCGGTCATGGTGGCCCCGGAGAGGCCGTCAATGTGGTGGATTGCGGCTTCGCGGCCCTCGGCCTTACCCTTGATTACCCGCAGGGCAACGCCCTGGTCCTTCGCGAAAACCTTCTTGCCCTGCCAGCCCTGCTGCCAGTCGCTGTTCTCGACCTCGCCGCCCAGGCCGGGGGTCTCACCGTGTTCGTAGAAGCTGACCCCGCGGATGGTGTTGAGGTCGGCGTCCAGGGCCACATAGGCGTACATGGTCGACCACAATCCCTTGCCCCGGATCGGCAGGATGATCTGGTCAAGGCGCTTGTCCCGCTCCACCAGGTAGACCAGGGAGTAACGCTCCCGCCGAGACAGCCCGGCCTGGTCCTCGCCCCTGGTGAGCGCCCGGCTGGCATCGGTCTCGCGGGCGGCCCGGCGCTGGTCGTAGGTCTTGGGATCGATGCGGTCCTCGGGCACGAACTCGCCGCTTTCCAGGTCGATTACACGGGTGCGGACCGCCTTGAACAGTTGGGCCACATCGCCCTTGCCCTGGTAGAGACCGGCCGCGCGCAGGATGTTTTTGTGCCGGTCGAGCTGGCGATTGGCCTCCTGCAGGGGCCTCAGGCCGACCACCGCCCCGGCCACAAGGGCCGAACAGGCCAGGGCCAGCACCAGCACGGTGTAAAAGGGTCTGGCCAGGGATTCTTCAGCCATGCCGCAGCCTCCTTCGCCGGATGTTGGCCTGGATGACGAAATAATCAAACAGCGGCGCGCAGACGTTGCCAAAGAGGATGGCCAGCATCACTCCTTCGGGAAAGGCCGGGTTGGCGACCCGAATAAGGATGGCCAGCGCCCCGGTCAGACCGCCGTAGAGCCATTGCCCGGTGGGGGTGTGGGCTGCCGAGACCGGGTCCGTGGCCATGAACACCAGGCCAAAGGCAAAGCCGCCCAGGACCAGGTGCCAGTGGGCAGACAGGGTGTAGAGGCCGTTGGCCGGGTCGGGCAGGAGTGCGCACAGTACGGCCATGGCGGCCCCGCTAAGCAGCATGGAGAGCATGACCCGCCAGGAGGCGATGCCGGTGGCGAGCAGCACGGCCGCACCCAGCAGGCAGGCCAGGGCCGACGTCTCGCCCATGGAGCCGGGGATGGAGCCGACAAAGGCCTGCATCCAGGTGAAGGGCAGGGTCGCCGGGTCGTTTCCCGCGGGCGAGGCGGCCAGCAGGGCCAGGGGGGTGGCGCTGGTGAGGCCGTCCACCGGCGTCCAGATGCGGTCGCCGGTCATCTGCAGCGGATAGGCGAAGTAGAGAAAGGCGCGGGAGACCAGGGCGGGATTCATGAAGTTGCGGCCGACGCCGCCAAAGACCTCCTTGGCGAAGATCACCCCGAAGCTGATCCCGAGCGCCACCTGCCAGAGGGGGGTGGTTGGCGGCAGGGTGAGGGGAAAGAGCAGGCTGGTGACCAGAAATGCTTCGGAAACCTCGTGGCCGCGCACCAGGTTGAACAAGCCTTCCCAGAAACTTCCCACCACCACCGTGACCAGGTAGATGGGCAGGAAGTAGAGTGCGCCGTGCGCCATGTTGGCAAAAACGCTTGCCGGGTCGCAGCCGATCCCGGCCAGGAGGGCGCCGCGCCATCCGGGAGGCAGGGCAATCCCCATCTGGCGCAGGCCGAGATTGGCCTGGTAGCCGGTGTTCCACAGGGCCATGACCACGCAGGGCACAAGCGCGATGATCACCGTGATCATGATCCGCTTGTAGTCCACCCCGTCGCGGACGTGCGGGGCAATGCGGGTGATGCGTCGGCTGTTGAACAGGAAGCTGTCGGTGGCCTCGAACAGGGGAAACCAGCGGTGCAGGGGGCCGCCTTTGTCAAACTTCGGCGCTATCCGGTCAAACAGATCGCGGAGGAATTTCATGGCTGGCGCTCCTGGGTAGTCTGGGTGGCACGGGGCATGTCAGCCTCCCTGCTCGATGGCGGTCAGCACGCTGCGCAGCATCGGGCCGAACTCGTTTTTGCCCGGACAGACAAAACTGCATAGGGCCAGATCCTCCTCGATCAGCTCCAGGCAGCCGAGATCGATGGATTTTTCCGTGTCGCCCACGGCCAGGCTTTTCAACAGGCTGGTGGCAATGATGTCCAGCGGCAGGACCCGTTCGTAGACCCCGAGGGGGTAAATGGCCCGGCGGCCGCCCCAGGCGGCGGTGATGAGGGGAAAGCGCCGAGACGGGAACAGCCGCGAGGCGAACAGGCCGGTGCTGGAGAACCTGTCGCTGCCCGGGGCCAGCCAGCCGAAGAGCGACCGGCCGTCGCCCTCGCCGATCACCGCCACCTGGCGGTGATAACGGCCGAGAAAACCGGTGGCCGCATCCAGGGGGCGGCCGTCGAGGACCGAACCGGAGAGCACCCGCCAGGCACCCTGCTCGCGTAGCTGGCCGGCGCAGAGTTCGGCCAGGGAGGCCCCCCGGCGAGAGGCTATCAGGCGCGGATGGCAGACCCCCGGCCCAGCCAGGGCGATGAGCTGATCCGTGTCTGGGCGGCCGGTGGTGAACAGGTGGCCGATGGCGATGACCTCCTGGCAGTCTAGGTGCCAGGCCTGTTTGGAGGCATGCACTGGATCGATATGGTGGATATGGGTCGAGGGCAGGCCAGCCGGGTGGGGACCGGCAAAGCCCCAGAGGCTGATGCCGTCTGTCGCGACGCCTTCCAGGACTGCGTCCGGCCGGACGCAGAGGTGGATGGGCACGCTGAGCATCCGCCGCAGCACGGCCAGGCCGGCGCGGAACTCGTCCGCCCGCCTGCTGATCGCGACCATGGGGTCCGCGGCCAGGGGAGCGGTGTCCAGGGCGGTGACAAAGAGCGAGGCGGGCCTGGCATCGGCTGTGGGAATCCTGCCAAAGGGCCGGGTGCGAAAGCCGCACCACAGGCCCGAGCGTTGCAGAAGCGAGCGGATGGTCTCAGGGTCCTGCCCGTCCAGCGGCCGGGTCGCCTCGGCGTACTCGACGGTCTCATCCCCCTCAACCCGGATGACCAGGCTCTGGAAGGCGCGCTTGTCGCCCCGGCGGACGGCCGTGACCGTGCCGCAGGCAGGCGCGGTGAAGAATACGCCCTCGTTGTTCTTGTCCGCGAACACTGGCTGGCCCAGCCGGACCCGGTCGCCTTCCTGGACCAGCATGGTCGGCTTGAGGCCGGGATAGTCGCTGGCGACCAGGCCGACCTCGCCGATTGTCGGACCCGCGGTCACGGTCTGCTCTGGCTCGCCGGCCAGGGGAATGTCGAGGCCTTGTCGAATGGTGATGGTCTTCATCTCAGGCCGCGAATCCGGACGTTTTGTACTGGCGCAGATCCTTGCCCACGAACAGGCCCTCACAGCCGGGGAAGCGGGTCAGGGCGGTGATGGCTCGCTCCGGGCCGAGCACCATGGCGGCGGTGGCCAGGCCGTCGGCCAAGGCAACGGTTGGCGCGGTCACCGTGGCGCTGGCCAGTTCCGGCGGCGACATGCCGGTGCGGGGATCAAGGATGTGGTGATGGCGCAGGTCCATGGTGAAGGCCTGGAGGTAATCGCCGGAGGTGGCCACGGCAAGCGCGGCGGCGGAGGAGAGCACGGTCATCGGGCCGCTTGTTTCGCGCGGCTGGCGGATGCCGATCCGCCAGGGGTCATGGGCTGGCTTGGCGCCCGTGACCATGAGATCGCCGCCAGCCTCAACGTAGACATTGGCAAAGCCGGCCGCGCGCAGGGTGGCTACGGCCTCGTCGACGATGTACCCCTTGGCGATGCCGTCCAAGGTGATGCCCATGCCGGGGCGAGTCAGGACCAGACCCGTGCCCTGGCGCTCGATCCGGCGATAATCGACCAGGGCGAGCGCAGCCTCGAGTTGTTGCCGCTCGGGCAGGCGATCCCGGCCATAGAGGGCGAGCAGGGGCAGCACGGTGACGTCAAAGGCGCCGTCGGTGCTCCGGCTGATATCCTCGGCCAGATCGAGTACCGTGCGCAAGGCGGGTGAAGTTGTCGCAAGCTGGCCGTCACGGTTCAGTCGCGCCAGTTCGCTGCTCTGGTCATGACGGCTGAGGATGCCGGACAGGCTAGCCATCCGCGCAAAGGCGTCCTGCACCGCCTGCCGGCAGCGGTCCTCATCCGGGCCGTGGACGATCAGGTTGATCTGGGTGCCCATCAGCACCCGGCCTTCGCGGACGGTATGGATCTGGCCCCCACCGCGCATCAAACCCAGACCGTAGAGCCCGCCGGCAACGCCGGCCGCGGCCATGATCTGCAGAACTCGCCGCCGACCGATCCGGGGGCTGGGGTCACCTTCGCTCATCATCTGCCCACCTCTGGTTAAATTCCCTGCTCCGCGTCGCCCTGCAACAGGCTGCTTGCCCGGGGGGCTTGCCGTTCCAGCGCCATTGAGGACGCCCTCTGCCACAACGTCGGCGTGGAACCCGCATCAGTTCACTGTTCCCACAAACCAGGTAAAAGTCAACCAGATCGCGCCCTGAACCGGGAGGGAAATAGAAGATCCGGCTGCAACCTGTTCTGGCGCAGACTCTCCTGGCGGAGTTCCGGCCGGGGCTTGCCTTCCGTGGCCAAGTTGGGTATCACTGCAGGCATAAGAGAGCTTCACTGGGAGTAGGCATGGATACACCGAACAAGACCGGGACCGCCGCCGAGGTCACGGACATCATCCTTGAGAGTATCTCCGACGGGGTGTTCACGGTCGATCACGAGTGGCGGATCACCTCGTTCAACCGCGCCGCCGAGGAGATCACCGGGGTGCCGCGGCAGGAGGCCATCGGCCGCTTCTGCTGGGAGGTCTTCCGCTCCAATATGTGCGAGGGCGACTGTGCGCTCAGGCGGACCATGAAGGAGGGGCGCTCCTTTGTCAGCAGCTCGACCTACATCATCAACAGCGACAAGAAACGCATTCCCATCAGCGTGTCCACCGCCCCGCTGCGCGCCGAGTCAGGCGAGATTCTCGGCGGCGTCGAGACCTTCCGTGACAACACGGTGGTGGATGAACTGCGCCGCGAACTGAGCGGCAGCTTTGTCCAGGGCGACATGGTCAGCCGCAGCCGGCAGATGCGCAGGCTACTGGCCACCCTGCCGCAGATTGCCGAGAGCGACGCCACCGTCCTGATCGAGGGCGAGACCGGTACCGGCAAGGAGCTGCTGGCCCGGTCCCTGCACGATCTCTCGTCCCGGCGCGACAAGCCCTTTGTCGCCATCAACTGCGGCGCTCTGCCCGACACCCTGCTCGAATCCGAGCTCTTTGGCTACAAGGCCGGGGCTTTTACCAACGCGGTGCGAGACAAGGCCGGCTACTTCACTCTGGCTGGCGGTGGCACCATCCTCCTCGACGAGTTGGGCGAGACCAGCCCGGCCTTTCAGGTGAAACTGCTGCGCGTACTCGAGCAGCGCCAGTTCCAGCCCCTGGGCGGCGCCGCCCTCGAACAGGCCGATGTGCGCGTTCTCGCCGCCACCAACCGCGATCTCGAGGCCCTGGTCGAGGAGGGGCGGTTCCGGCGCGATCTCTTCTACCGGGTCAACGTCGTCCGCCTGCTCCTGCCGCCGCTGCGGCAGCGCCGGGAAGACATCCCCCTGCTGGTGGAACGGTTCATCGCCAGGATGAACCGGCTCCGCGGCCGGGAGGTGGCGGGGATCGAGGCCGCGGCCCTGGCCCGGCTGATGGCCCACGACTACCCGGGCAACATCCGCGAATTGGAGAACATTGTCGAGCATGCCTTCATCCTCTGCGAACGGGGACGGATCGGCCTGCACCACCTGCCGGCCTATCTGCTGCCCCAAAGCGGCGCGGAAATGTCTCCGGCCCGGACGCCGGCTGTCTCCATCCACGAGGCCCGCCGCGGTTCGGAGGAGGAAACCATCCGGGCGGCATTGGCACGGAACAACTTCCACCGCCTGGCCACTGCCAGGGAGCTGGGCATGCACAAGAGCACCCTGTTTCGCAAGTTGAAAAAATATTCCATCGAACTTCCTGAGACCGATGGCCGCAGCTTGCGGCCGTCAGACCTTAAGTCGCGTTAACGCAACTCTGCAGGGTCGCGCATGGTCGCATTATGCGACTTCGTGCGACTGTCACGCCCGGTCAACGGCTGCGGCTATCTGGTCATAATCCACCGTATATCAACCCGTTGCCCTCTTTTTGCCTCACTTCGTCACGTGTGGTACGTCCTTTGCTTTCCTGTTGCTATGAACGGGCAGGAGACGAGACGCACCATTGCAGTCACGGTCTGGGGTCAGCGGGTTTCGCCGGTCTTCGACGCAGCCGGGACTATGCTCATCGCCGAGATCGAGGGCGGTGTCCTGATCGGCAGCACCAGTCTTGCCTTTGATCCCCAGCGTCCCCTGGAATTGTTGCGTGTGCTGCGTGACCGTCGGGTAACCTGCCTGATCTGCGGCGCCATTTCCGAAGGACCGGCGGCCCTGTTTGAGGCCGCTGATCTGGAGTTGATCCCGTTTGTTGCTGGCAATGTCCAGCGGGTGCTGGAAACAGTGCTGGGTGGAGACACGCTCGGGGGAGAGTTCAGGATGCCGGGATGCGGCAAGCACATCTGTTGCCGGGGCAGGATTAGAAGGGAGTGCAAGGGCGCGGCAACAAATTCTGCCAGACCAGGAGCCTGTCTGAGCAGGCATGCCGGGGCGTCGGGCAGGGAAAATGTGACCAAAGAACCATCGGAGGCCACCGCTGTGGCGGCCACCGGGAAAGATCGCTCACCGATTTGAGCGAGTAGAATAGATAATACATACGAGGTGAAACCATGCCAGGAAGAGACGGAACAGGGCCATTGGGCAACGGACCGGCCGGTCGCGGACGCGGCGGATGTCGACCAAACGACGGCAGCATCGACACAACCACAACACCTGACCCGCGGCCGACGCCGGCAGGGCAGGGTCAGGGGGTCGGTCGGGGCAAGGGACAGGGGATGGGCAACTGCGGCCAGGGCGGAGCGGGTCGCGGCGGACGCGGCGGCGGCCAGGGGCAGAATCGCGGCAACCGCTGAGCCTGCCGTATCCACGCACCGCATCAGTGCAAATACATGGCCGCCTTGCTCGCCGCGGGCGGCCTTTCATGGAGAGCAACGCTTGAAGATTGTTTTTGTGGCCAAGGATTTTTCCCGCTTTGCGCGGATGGTCGCCCGGTTGCGGAGCGAACAGGATGTCGAGATGGCCCCGGCGGCCACCGGCGCCGCCGGGCTGGCACTGCTGCAGGGCAGGACCATGGATCTGGTGATCGTTGACGAGCAATTGGACGACATGAGCGGCATCGAGTTTGTCGGCCGACTGGTCAAGGTCAACCCGCTGGTTAACACGGCCATTGTCGGCTCGCTTCCGGAAGAGGCGTTTCACGAGGCCACCGAGGGGCTGGGTGTGCTCATGCAGTTGCCGCCGCATCCGGTATCATCGCGGAAGCTGCGCCCGCAATCCCTGT
>CAZFPV010000045.1:0-10109 GCA_964521155.1 uncultured Desulfobulbus sp.
TTTCACACCCCTGCAAGCCGCCTCCATCCCCCGGTTCAGGCCCCTCTTCCTCCCCTGTCATCGACAGGCAAGCTGCCGCCAATGTATGGGTTTTTGTGAACGATTTAAGATTGCACAATGGTGGTTTTTGGTTTATCGTGCCCTATTCCTGCGCTGAATGCCAATTCAGTGCTGCGAGTGACCGGCGATGCCCGCCAGACCTCGTTTCCGACCGCCTCGCCTCGACGGCTCCAAGGGGTGGAAGACTCGGCAACCCGGCAATTGCGGCGCCTTCCATCGTCCGTTTCGACAGTCCTTCCACGCACAGACGCGAGGTTGGGTTTGTCGGAGCGCGTTGTCATGCCCTTCGGCCGGCCAACGGGAAATCATTCGGTCCGACCCAGTGTTGTGCAAGGTTCCCAGGAACCTTTCCGCGTCCATCTGTAACCGTTTCCGGCAGTGCGGCTGTCGGGAGACACCAACCACCGTGTAAGGAGAAAGTTCTATGTCGCGAAAAATGGTCACCATTGACGGAAACCAGGCATGTACGCATGTCGCATATGCCACAAGTGAAGTCATTACAATCTATCCGATCACGCCATCGTCGCCGATGGCAGCGGAAGCAGATGCCAAGGCCAATGCCAAGCAGGAGAACATCTGGGGCTCCATCCCGGTTATCTCCCAGATGCAGTCGGAAGCTGGCGTGGCCGGCTCCATTCACGGTTCGCTGGGCGCAGGCGCGCTCTGCACCACCTTCACCGCCAGCCAGGGCCTGCTGTTGATGGTCCCCAATATGTACAAGATTGCCGGTGAGCTGATCCCCACCGTGTTCCATGTCACCGCCCGCGCCATCGCCTGCCAGGGCCTGTCGATCTTCGGTGACCACGGCGACGTCATGGCCGCCCGCCAGACCGGCTGGGCCATGATCTGCTCCCAGGACGTGCAGGAAGCCCAGGACTTCGCCCTGATCTCCACCCAGGCTACGCTTGCCTCACGGGTGCCTTTCCTCCATTTCTTCGACGGCTTCCGCACCTCCCATGAGGTCATGAAGATCGAGCAGCTGACCTATGACGATATGCGCGCCATGATCGACGAAGACCTGGTCATCGCCCACCGCGAGCGCGCCCTGACCCCGGACCGCCCCACCATCGGCGGCACCGCCCAGAATCCGGACGTCTATTTCATCGGCCGCGAGACCGTCAACAAGTACTACAATGCCCTGCCGGAAATGGTCCAGGCCACCATGGACAAGTTCGCCGCCCTTACCGGCCGGCAGTATCACCTCTTTGATTACATCGGTGCACAGGATGCCACCGACGTCATCGTCATCATGGGCTCCGGCGCCCTGACCGTCGCCTCCACCGTGGAACACCTGGTCGCCCAGGGCAAGCAGGTGGGCCTGGTGATCGTCCGCCTGTTCCGGCCGTTTGATCCCGTCGCCATGGTCAACGCCCTGCCGCCGACCGTCGAGCGCATCACCGTTCTGGACCGCACCAAGGAGCCGGGCTCCAACGGCGACCCCCTGTACCTGGATGTCCGCACCGCCGTTGCCGAGGCCGCCGAGGCCAACCCGACCATGTTCACCCCGGTTATCCTCAACGGCCGTTACGGTCTGGGTTCCGCCGAGTTCACCCCGGCCATGGTCAAGGCTGTGTATGACAACATGGAGTCGTTGGCGCCCAAGAAGAAATTCTGCGTTGGACCCAATGACGACCTGACCTTCTCCAGCCTCAAGTACGACAAGTCCTTCAACATCGAGGGCAAGGACGTCTTCCGCGCCCTGTTCTATGGTCTGGGTTCCGACGGCACCGTCGGCGCCAACAAGAACACCATCAAGATCATCGGCGAAGAGACCGACAACTCCACCCAGGGCTACTTTGTCTACGACTCCAAGAAGTCCGGTTCCATGACCGTTTCGCATCTCCGCTTCGGCAAGAACCAGATCGTGGCCCCGTACCTGATCAACAAGGCCAATTTCATCGCCTGTCACAATCCGGCGTTCCTCAACACCTATGACATGCTGGCCAATATCGAGCCCGGCGGCACCTTCCTCCTCACCACCACCTACACCAAGGACGAGATCTGGGATCACCTGCCCGCCCTGGTGCAGAAGCAGCTGATCGAGAAAAAGGTCAAGTTCTTCATCATCGATGCGGTCAAACTCGGCCTGGCCCTTGGCCTCGGCGCCCGCATCAACATGATCATGCAGACCGCCTTCTTCGCGATCTCCGGCATCATCAGCAAGGACGACGCCATCAAGGCCATCAAGAAGGCCATCAAGAAAACCTACGGCATCAAGGGCGACAAGGTCGTCAACATGAACTATGGCGCGGTTGACGGCGCCATCGAGAACATCGTTGAGATCAAGATCCCGAAAAAGGTCACCGGCCACGAGATGCCGCCGATCGTGCCTGCAGACGCGCCTGATTTCGTCAAGAACATCACCGCCAAGATGATGGAAGGCCACGGCGAGGATATCAAGGTCTCCGAATTCCCGAATGATGGCCGTTGGCCGACCGCTACCACCCAGTGGGAGAAGCGCAACATCGCTGTTCAGGTTTCCCAGTGGGATCCGGAAGCATGCATTCAGTGCGGCCGCTGTTCGCTGGTCTGCCCGCATGGCTGCATCCGCATGAAGGTCGCCACCCCCGAAGCCCTTGCAGCTGCCGGCGCCACCAAGGATTTCAAGACCTCCGACGCGGTGGGCAAGGAATTCAAGGACATGAAGTTCACCATGCAGGTCTCCACCGCCGACTGCTGCGGCTGTACTCTGTGCGTGAGCGTCTGCCCGGCCCGCAAGAAGGACAAGGACGGCAACAAGACCGAGAACCGCGCCCTGACCATGGTGATGAACACCGAGGAACTCAAGCAGCAGTCCGCCGCCAACTGGAAGACCTTCCTGGCCCTGCCCGAGGTCGACGACAGCCTGATCAACGTCGGCACCATCAAGGGCAGCCAGTTCAAACGGCCGCTGTTCGAGTTCTCCGGCGCCTGCGCAGGCTGCGGCGAGACCCCGTACATCAAGCTGGTCACCCAGATGATCGGCGACCGGATGCTGGCCTCCAATGCCACCGGCTGTTCCTCGATCTACTCCGGCAACCTGCCGACCACCCCGTACTGCAAGCGTGAAGACGGTCGCGGCCCGGCCTGGTCGAACTCGCTGTTCGAGGATAACGCCGAGCATGGCCTGGGTATGCGCCAGGCTGTTGATAAGCTGGCAAGCCAGGCTGTCGAGCTGGTTGAACTCGCCGTCAAAGAGAATCTGGTCGACAAGAAGCTGGCCGATGCCATCCTCAAAGCAAGCCAGAAGGATCAGGCCGAGATCGAGGCCCAGCGCGCTCGCGTCGCCGAACTGAAGGCCGCCCTCGCCGGCAAGAAGGACGCTGTTGCCAAGCGGCTTTACGCAGTGGCCGATTACTTGGTGAAGAAGTCCGTCTGGATCATCGGCGGCGACGGATGGGCCTATGATATCGGTTACGGCGGTGTGGATCACGTGCTTGCCTCCGGCAAGAACGTCAACATCCTGGTCATGGACACCGAGGTGTACTCCAACACCGGCGGTCAGATGTCCAAGTCCACCCCGCGCGCGGCTGTTGCTCAGTTTGCCGCCGGCGGAAAGAACGCGCCCAAGAAGAACATGGGCCTGATCTTCTCCACCTTCGGCACGGTCTATGTGGCCCGCATCTCCATCGGCGCCAACCCGCAGCAGGCCATCAAGGCCATTCAGGAGGCCGAGGCCTATGACGGTCCGTCCCTGATCATCGCCTACGCCCACTGCATCAACCACGGCATCAACATGGCCATGGGTCTTGAGCAGCAGAAGAAGGCGGTGGAATGCGGTCACTGGTCGCTGTTCCGCTACAACCCGGCGCTCGAGGCCGAGGGCAAGAACCCGATGATCATCGATTCGAAAGAACCGACCATCCCGTTCTCCGAGTACGCCCTCAACGAGAACCGCTACCGGATGCTGAAGCTCTCCAACCCGGCCATGGCCGATCAGCTGATGGCCGAGTCGCAGAAGGATGTGGACAAGGCCTGGAAGCTGCTCAAGGGCTGGGCCAAGGCGCTCGAGACCGAATAATCGGTTCCGCTCGCTGAAGCGAAAAAAAAGCCCTGCCGGTGAAAACCGGCAGGGCTTTTTTGTTAAAGAACCGGCAGGCGACGCCGCCTGCTATCAAACTCTCTGCTCCGTACTAAAAACTGGATTTTTCCGAGGGAGTGTATCGAAACGCCCCCTCAATTGAAGCTCACTTGCCGCCGCCGGCCTTGGCCAACCGTTCCTGACGCTCCCGCTCAAGTCGATCCCGCTCGGCCTTGAGTTCCTCGTATTCCCGTTCCGCTTCGATCAGGGCATCATCCTGGCGGCTTTTAATTTCCGCCACCTTCTCCTGAATCTTCTCTGCCTTGATGGTCAGGCCGCCGGCGCCAAACAGGGTGTTGGCCAGGTATTTGAAGGAAAAGAGCATCAGTTCGACATCGTCTTCGCGGATCTTGGCCACGGTCTCGGCGTCGATTTCGTAAATGTCGAGAAAGGAGCTTTCGAAGATGAAGGTACGGAAGGTGTCCAGGTCAGTGGACGCCATGAAAAACATCCGTTTCGCCGCCTCGCTCAGGGTCGCCTGGAGACCGAACGACTTGCGTCGCATCACCAGGCGCAGCCACTCCTTGTTCATCTCGTCGCGCAGGTCCACCCCCTGATCGGCCCGCCACTCGCGGATCGTCCAGCGCTTGGGCTCCTCGTGCCCCTTGCAGTGCGGCTCTTTGACGAGAAAGAAAAACTTGTCCTCAGCGGCGTCATCGGTCCCACCCTCATGGAAATCTGCCATGCCCACCGGATAGTAGCGGCAGGCCGAGGGCCGGTCGGGATAGACCGTACAGCCTTCTGGGGTGACAAAGGGACAGCCATTCTTCTCGCCGGCCAGCTTGATCTGTACGCCGGGCATGTCGGTCTTTTCCAGATAGGTCGGTTCAGTGTACTCGGTGATGAACTCGTGCGCCGGCATGTTCAACCGCTTGCGCAGGACGAGGATGTCATAGGGGGTAAGGACGATCTTAATATTGTGGCAGCAGGCGGTGAAACAACTCACCTTGGGGTGGCACTCGAACTGCAGCGGCGAATCCAGGGTCAGTTTCGCCGGCAGGATATTGGACGGGTTCTTGTCGGTGGATTTGATAAAGTCCGACTCGTGGTCGAATTGTTCTTCTGCGGTCATGGGTTCCTCTTGCGCGGGACGGATTGAAAGACAGACAAAACGCGGCAGCTGGCAGCCGCCGGCGAAAGGATGGCATTGTACCACACATGACCCTGCTGTCAAATCCTATCGGGTATTAATTTAGCATCCAAATTCAGTACATTAGCACCCATCTTGCGGGATGACCTGGGGTACTGGTTGCTTCTCCCCAGATCTACCTGGTAGAAATACCTATATTGATACTAATTTTCCTGTTTTTTCCGTCGCAGACCTGATACAAGGAAAGCATTCACATTCCTTCTTCCCGTACACTATCATGAAGCGATTCCTTGTAAGCCCTGTTGACATGAGCAAAGTCGAGACCCTGATCTATCATATGCCCGATGGCCCCACCTTTTCGGTGGAGATGGCCGGCTTGGAGGACACCATCGACATTGACATGGAGATGGGGGACATCTGCGACACCTCCGAAATCGACGGCGTGCTCCATTTCTTTCCCCGCGGCAACGCCTGAGACCTGCCCTTCCCCTGCCTGGCAAACCTGGCCGGGCAGGAAATTTTTTCGCGTACAACCCACCGTGCATTCCCTCATCGACACCACCATCGACGGCCATGTCCATACCCGCCTGTGCAACCACGCCCAGGGGGAAATGGAGGAGTATGTCCACCAGGCGGCAGCACGCGGCCTGCGGACCATTACCTTTCTCGAACATCTGGAAACCGGGATCAATTACCAGCCTCGCAGCTGGCTGGAACACGAGGAATTCGACTACTATTTCGAGGAAGGCGCCCGGTTGCGGCAGATCTTCAATGGCGTCATCGAGATCAGGCTGGGGGTGGAAACTGGCTACAACCCGGAGGCAGCCGAGGGTGTCCGGGCACGACTGGCTCGCTATTCCTGGGACCGGATCGGCCTGTCCTGCCACTTCCACCGCCACGGCGACGTGCACCTTAACCTGCTCAGCCGCCGCCCGGAGAGCCTGGCCAAGGTGGCGGACATCGGCGTCGAACAGGTGGTGAGCAGTTATTTTTCGGCCCTCACCGAGGCCGTGCAGACCATCGATTGCGATGTCCTCTGCCATCTGGACGCGGTGCTGCGCCATTTTCCGGGGCTGGTATTCACGGCCAGCCATCACCGCCAGATCGAAACCCTGCTCGACGCCATGCAACACAAGGGGGTGGCGCTTGAGATCAACACCTCGGGCTTTGACTACCGCGGCTCGCCCTTTCCCGCGCCCTGGATCATCGCCGCCGCCCGGAAGCGAGCCATCCCGCTCTGCGCCGGTTCGGACGCCCACCACCCCACCCAGGTCGGCCGCCATTTCGACCGACTGCCCGAGTATCTAGCGCGCATAACCGGCTGATCCCGCAGCCCTTTCAGTGTTGCCGCCAGTCGTCACCGGCTGAACCGCCATCCACGGGGTCGGGGCGTCGTCTTCACCTAATCCACCTTGATATATTTGCCCATGGCCGACCGCAGTGAGGCGGCATTGAAGGGCTTGATCAGGATGTCGTTTACCCCGGCCGCGACCGCCGCCTCATGGTCCTGCACATCCCCCTGGGTGGTGACCATGATCACCGGTAGTTCCTCCTTGGCATGGAGTTTCCTGATCGCCCGGGTCAGATCGATGCCGGAGATCTCCGGCATGTTCAGGTCAGTGAGCACCATGGCCGGTTTCTCCTGGGTCAGCCACTCCAGGGCCCCGGCCGGAAACTCGAAGAGGACCGGATCAAACCCCAGTTCATGCAGGGTTGCCTTATAGATATTCAGGATCATTCTTGAATCATCGACGGCGCAGACCTTGGCCCGCACGTTCTTGTCCGTTTCCCCGCCGGTGATTCTCTCGGCAAAATCTTTCAAACCGTGTTGCCGCAGCAGGGCGACATAGTGATTTCTGGTGTCCTGGTGGGTATGGGGCAGATAGATCAGGGCCAGATCCTGGAAATACTCCTCCTTGGCCAGAGCGAGAAAAATGTTGTCGACCTGGGCGTTGACGATAATCTTGACGATGTGCCGGGCCTCGTCAGTCCCGGCCCGGACCATGTTCTTGATGCCAGCGGCCAGAATCTCGTTAAAGTTGCGATCGATAGCCCTGGCGGCGGCGGTGCAGACATGGTCCTCGGCGTCGGTCAGGCCGGCGGCCAAGGTATAGGCGCCCTTGCGCAGCGGCAGCAACGCCAGGGCCTCGTAGGCGGCAAAGCGGACGTTGGCGTTTTTCGGCACCGTGTTGAGCAGGCCGCGGATGGGCATGATGGCGCTCTCGTCGCCGATCTCGCCGAGCACGTTGAGGGTGTGGATGAGCAGGTCGCTGTCGCCCTCCTTGAGGTTTTCGATCAGCACCGGCGCCGCCTTGACGCCGATGCGGACCAACTCGTCCTTGGCGTAGATCCGCATGTGGGCGTAATGCGAGCGCAGGGTGTCATTGAGCTTCTCCAGCGAGACCTGGTCCTGGACCTCTGCGAAGATCCCCAGGATGATCAGGTCCAGCTCATTGTCCGTGCCCATCCGCTCGGCCAGACGGTGCATGGCCGTATTGGTGCCAACCTGGCCGAGGGCGTGGATGGCGGCGATGATCAGGCCGCGGTCTGCGGCGTAGAGATAGTCGGTCAGGGTGTTGATCGACTCCGGATCGCCGATCAGGCCCAGATTGTCGATGATCAGCCGGATGACGTCAAAGTCCCTGGTCTGACCGAGCAGACCGATCAGGACGTGCGTCGCTTCCTCGAACTTGAGTTCGCCGGCGGTCTCGATCATCACCCTCTTGTCGGCGATATCCGGGTTGGCGAGCGAAGCCAGCAGCACCTCGGGGTAGGCGATCAGGTTGGAGATCAGGGTTTCCCGAATGATGGGCAGACCGGCTGCCAGTTCGGGCTGGGAGGTGAGGAGATGGTTCAGCAGGGGCACGGTAAAATGAACATCGCCGCGCGACAGCTCATACAGCAGCCGATTCCGGGTCTTGAGGTCGACCGAGGCGAGATGATCCAGCACCAGCCGGGCCTTGAGCATGTCGCCGGTCTGGATGTTGGCCTGGATCTCCTCGATCATGTGTTCCGCGTTCATATCAGCCATGCACAACTCCTTCCCTGGAAGACCGGGACCGCCCCTGTTATTTGATAAACCAATTGACGCCGAGGCGACTGATCACATTCAGACCACCACACAGTACCATGCTATCCCATCTGCCGAGATGGTCAAGAAAGACCTGGATCTCGTAGGAGCGGGTACCGGCATTGCACAGAATGATGTACATTTTTCCCGTGGGCAGTTCGGCAAACTGCCGTCGCACCCGACCGTACTCCATGGCTACCCAGCGCTCGGGGCCGTACTGTTCCACGTAGGGCGCGGACTCGAGCGGATGACGCAGATCCAGCACCGCCCAGTCCGGTTCCCGGTCCATGTCATCCATCCAGCGCAGGAACCGGACCAAATCGACCCGTCGCAAGCGGCCATCGCAGAGATTCTCAGCCACGTAAGCAGCGGCGTTGATCGAATCGATGGCCGAGGAAAACGGCGGCGCATAGGCCATCTCCAGCACCGCGAAATCCTCTATGGTCCCCCCTTGGGCGATCAGGCCGGCGGCGGCGTCCACCCGGGCCGAGATGGAATCGTTCATCATGCCGAAGGCCTGCAGGCCGAGGATGCGCCGTGACCTGCGATCAAAGACCAGCTGCAGGATCACCACCGCCTGATCCGGAAAGAAATGGGCCCGGTCGGGTGGCGAGGTCAGGGCAATGTCGGCGTCGAAGCCCTCGGCCAGGGCAGCTTCATAGGTGATGCCGGTGGCGGCGATGCAGCGCTCGAAGGCCTTCATGATGAACGAGTTGCATACGCCCTTGAACACCGAGGGATGCCCGGCCATGTTGTCGGCGACGATCCGGCCCTCGCGGTTGGCAAGTGAACCGAGCGGGGCGAAGGTTTCCCGGCCGGTGACCAGGCTGGTGACGGCGATGCAGTCTCCTGCGGCGTAAATATTGGGGTCCGAGGTCTGCATCCGCTGATTGACCTTGATACCACCCCAGGGCGCGACATCGAGCCCGGCTTCGCGCGCCAGTTCGCTGCGGGGGCGCACTCCCACCGCCATCACCACCAGGTCGGCCTCCAGGGTCCGCTTGCCGGTACGGACGCCGCAAACCCGCCCCTGGCCGTCGTCGAGCAGCACTTCGGCCGACTCGCCGGTATGCACCACCACGCCCTTGTCCAGCAGGTGCTGTTTGAGCATGGCGGCAAAATGCCAGTCCACCAGCTTGGGCAGCAATTGGGGCTGCAACTCCAGCAGGGTGGTCTCCACGCCCCAGAGATCGGTGAAAGCTTCGGCCATTTCGATGCCGATGGCCCCACCGCCGATGACCACCGCCCGGCTCACCTTGCCCTGGGCGATCCGGGCCTTGATCTCGATAGCCTTGTGCAGGTCGGAAATGGTGAATACCCCGTCCAGTTCCGCCCCGGGGATGGGGAGGTCAAAGGGCCGGGCGCCGGTGGCCAGCATCAATTGGTCATAGGGCAGCTCCTCGCGCGCACCTGTGTCGAGGTGCTCCACCCGCACGGTTTTTGCCTTGCGATCTATGGCCAGCGCCCGGGTCCGGGTCCGCACCTGGACCCCCTTGGATCCTTCAAAAAAGGCGGCGTCGCGGACCACGTGGAAACTGGTGGCCCGCAACTCGCTCTCGTCGGAGACATCGCCGCTGACGTAATAAGGGATGCCGCAGCCGCCATAGGAGATGAGGCTGTCCTGATCGACCATGGTGATCTCCCAGTCCGGCCGAAGCCGTTTCAACCGACAGGCAGCCTTAGGGCCAGCCGCCACCGCGCCGATAATGACAATGCGTTTGTTCATGGTTGTCCTCCTGGCGGCCGGTCGCCGCCCGTGGTTCATCGTTCAATCAAGGGAATCTTGAAATTTAGCCCAGTAAGCCCCGGCAGCACTCACCAGCAAATTT
>CAZFPV010000046.1:0-9911 GCA_964521155.1 uncultured Desulfobulbus sp.
CTGCTGGACAGCGCCGGCCGGCTGATTGGGGTCAACACCGCCATCTTCAGCCCCTCGGGGGCAAGCTCCGGCATCGGCTTTGCCGTGCCCGTGGGCGAGGTCAACCGGGTGGTGCCGCAGATCATCGCCAAAGGCAAGCTGATCCGACCCGGCCTGGGCATCACCTTGGCCAATCGCCGCATCACCGAGGAACTGGGCCTGGAAGGCGTGCTCATCCTCAAGGTACTGCCAGGCACCACCGCTGAGAAGGCCGGCCTGCGCGGCACCACCCAGGTCCGCGACGGCCTGGTGCTGGGTGACGTCATAGTGGCGGTCAACGGCAAGAAGGTGATCGATTACGACACGTTGCGCGACGAGCTGGAGCGGCACGAGGTGGGCACGGAAGTCATCCTCACCCTGCTGCGCGAAGGCGGCACAGTGGATGTCCGCACTCCGCTGGAGGCGATGAACTGAGCCGGGCCGGTCTCAAGCCAGCAGCGAGGGCTTCTTCTTGCGGCCGCCGTTGCCCAATTTGCCAAGCAGCCAGCCGAACAGGAGCACACCGCTGCCAACAAGAAACCATTTGATCGACTCATTTTTCTTCAGCACCGTGATCTCGATCTGGGCCGTGGCCAGCTTGGCCTGCAGGTCCTGCACCTGCCGCTGGGACTCCTCCAGCGCAGTCTTGGTGTGGATGGGGTTGTTGGGATCGGCGGTCAGAGTCTGATATTTGTCGGCCAGCGTGCTCCGCTCGGTGGTGCAGGCGGCCAGTTCCTTGCGCAGACGGCCGGTCTCCTCATGCAGTTCCCTGGCCCGGGCCTGGTGATCGACCGTATCCCCCATCTGCACTGCCTTGAACACCTCGCCCGGCTCCAACGGCGCGGCGCTGAGATAGCGGCTGCGCACCCATCCCTCCGCCTCATTCGCCAGGCGAATGAACGACCAGTCCCGGTCGCCCTCGACCAGTTCCACCTTTATTCCCAGCGGCACGTTGGCCACCAGTTTGGCGTTGTTGTCCCTGGCCTGGCGCATGGCCACCTCGAGCGTTGGCTTGATGTACCTGGTCTCGGCCTGGACGGTGGAGACAGTCAGACAGACCGGCAGGAGAAGAAACAGTGCGGCCGGGGTGGTCCGGCGACAAAAAAATGAGGGCAGTTGGGTCATGAATGGTTCCCTGATGCGTGGCTGTGAATGGTTGTGATGTATGGGCGCAGGCCGAGCGGGGCCTTGCGCCCAGGTCGCGGTCCCAGTTGCGTGGCGCTCCCCGCCTCTCCGGCTTGCGGCGGCAAGCTACCATGCTTTGGCTGCCCGCGCCAGTGGCGCGTCGCCTCGGCCGGGGCAAAAGGTACTGTCTTACACGGTGTGGATCTTCGTCTTGCGCAGTCGGGCCAATTCGCGCATGTTGCGCGTCTTGTCGGATTCATCGACGATCTCGCGGCCGATGATCTCTTCCAGAATATCCTCCATGCTGATCACGCCGGTTACGCTGCCATACTCGTCGACCACCACGAACAGGTGCTGGTAGCGCTCGAAGAAGTCGATGAAAATGCGGTCCAGCGGCGCGGTCTCGGGCACGAAATGAACCGGCCGCATGATCTGGGAGAGCTTGAGGGTATTCTGGCCGACCGCGGCACCCATGAGCACGTCCTGGCTGAGGACTATGCCGACCACGTTGTCCGGCTCGACGTCGTACACCGGCACCCGGCTGTGCATCCGCCATTTGCCCTCCATCCGTGATGCCTCCTTGATGGTCAGGGACTGGGAGGCGGTGAAGGTAACCGTGCGCGGGGTCATCACCTGGCGGACCGTCTTGTCGCCGAGTTGGAGGATGTTGGCGATCACTTTCTCCTGGTCGGCCTCGATCTCGCCCGATTGACGGCTCAGGCTGGCGATGGTTTTCAGTTCCTCGGCTGAAATCTGATGGGGCCGATGGCTGTTGGGCACCAGCCGAGTTATGAGACGGGCCAGGATAATGATCGGTTTAAGTACCGTGATCATGATCTGCAGCGGCAGGACCATATACGGCGCCACTTGCCTGGCGAAGACCACGCCCACGGTTTTGGGCAGGATTTCCGCGAACAGGAGAATGCCCAAAGTGAAGGTAAGCGAAAACCAGACCAGCCCCTGCTGGCCGAACAGGGAGACAGCTGCCGCTCCCGCCACCGTGGCCCCGATGGTGTTGGACAATGTGTTGAGGGCCAGGATAGCGGTGATCGGCGCTTCGATGTTCTCTTTGAACTGCCGCATTACGTTGGCCTGGCGGGGGTGGGTTTCAGCCATCATTTCCACATGGGGCGTGGACACCGATAGCAAGGTGGCCTCAAACAGTGAGCACATCATGGAACTCACCAGGGCACAGCAGATGGAAACGATAAACAGAGTCAACACAACGGCCTCCTTGGAAGCGGGTGGGTTTTACGAGTCAGGCAGGCTGGGCGAACGTTTGCCAATTGAGGTTCAGCCGCGATTAGTGTATGAAAAGGCTAGAATAAACAGTTCTATTCCGTTTTGAAAGGGCTATGCGGTCGCAGCATGGAGGAATTACAGGTGGGCGAGGAGACGGTGAGCGTACATGTGTTTGGCCAGGAACCCGGTGAATGGTCCGGGGATCTGCTGACCTACCTGGTCGAGGAGGATATTCCCCACCTGCCGGAGAGCGCCGGCGGCGCGCTCAACAGAGCCTTGCATCAAGGCTGGTCGACTGGTGATTTCAAGGGCAAGAAGGAGCAGACGCTGCTGCTTTATCCCGCTCTGCTGGCTGGCGAGGGAGAACCGCCGGTTCGAGCCAGACGGGTGTTGTTCGCAGGCCTGGGCAAACAGGACGACAGCATCCATGTCCGCCGCGAGCAGTTGCGGCTGGCTGGCGGGACCATCGCCCGGCAGGCGGGCGCGGTCAAGGCCAGGGAGGTGATGATCGTTCTGCCCAGGGATTTTCTCCTCGATGCCGCCGAGATTGCCGAATGCCTGACCGAGGGGGTGCTGCTGGGTAATTACCGCTTCGAACAGTACAAGACCCCAAAAAAAGACGACGAGCAGCCGGGCCGGGTGGAGCGGCTCCTGCTCCACGACGGCGGCCTTGCCGCCGCCGCGGTGCTCCGGGGCATGGAACGGGGCCGCGCCCTGGCCGAGGCAGTCTGCGATGCCCGGGACATGGCCAATCGGCCGGGCAACGGCTGGACGCCGGCCGATTTTGCTGAATACGGCAAGCGGATCGCCAAACAGTTCGGTCTGAAATGCAAGGTACTCGAGAAGTCGGCCATGGAGAAACTAAGCATGGGCGGCATCCTCGGGGTCAATCAGGGCTCGGCCCAGCCGCCGAAGCTGGTGACGCTCGAGTACCGGACCGGCAAGACCAATCCCACCATCCTGCTGGTTGGCAAGGGGCTGACCTTCGATTCTGGCGGCATCTCCGCCAAGCCTCCCGCCGGCATGGAGGACATGAAGTACGACATGAGCGGCGGCGCGGCGGTGATCACCGCCATGCGGGCCATCGTCGAAACCGGGGTCGCCGGCGTCAACGTGGTGGCCCTGATTCCAGCCACGGAAAACCTCTCTGGCTCGGCCGCGCTCAAGCCGGGCGACATCATCCGCCATTACGGCGGCAAGACCTCTGAGATCATCAATACCGACGCCGAGGGCCGCTTGATCCTCGCCGACGCCCTGGCCTACGGCGTCGAGGTCTACAAGCCGGAGGCGGTGATCGATCTCGCCACCCTGACCGGCGCGGCCATCATCGGCCTGGGTCACCATTATTCCGCCCTGCTCGGTAACAACGACCAGCTGGCCGCGCAACTGCTCGAGGCGGGCTCCCGGGCGGGAGAACCGCTGTGGCGGCTGCCGCTTGGTCCGGACTATCGCAAACAGATCGACTCGCGGGTGGCGGACATCAAGAACGCAGGCAGCGACCGCAGCGGCGGAACTATCACCGCCGCCTGTTACCTGCAGGAATTCGTCGGTGACACGCCCTGGGCGCACCTGGACATCGCCGGCACGGCCTGGGATTTCACCGAGAAATCATACATTCCCAAGGGGCCGTCCGGCATCGGCGTGCGCACCCTGGTGGCCCTGCTCGCCACCTGGCAATCCGTGAAGGCCGTGGACAAAAACAAATAACCCATCCGTCGGCAATCGACCGGGTACGAACAAAGGGAGGAACCATGCTCGTCAAACGAAAAGGAATCACCGTCAGCCGTCAGATCATGGACGATCAGCTGCTCCACCCCGAGGCCACCGGCGAGTTGACCAGCCTGCTCAACGACCTGGTCGTGGCCGGCAAGATCATCAGCGCCGAGGTCAACATGGCTGGCCTGGCCGACATCCTCGGGCAGTCGGGCCGGACCAACATCCAGGGCGAAAACGTGCAGAAACTCGATGTCTTCGCCAACCAGACCATCAAGCGGCGCATGGAGCAATGCGGTCATGTCTGCGTCATGGCCTCGGAGGAGGACGACGACGTCATCCCGGTGCTGGACGGATACGAGGGCAACTATACCATTGCCTTTGACCCGCTGGACGGCTCCACCAACATCGACGTCAACGTCAGCATCGGCACCATCTTCTCCATCCACCGCCGGATCAGCCACTCCGGTCAGGGCACGGTGGAGGACCTGCTCCAGCCGGGCAGCAAGCAGGTGGCGGCCGGCTACATCATTTACGGCTCCTCCACGGTGATGGTCTACACCACCGGTTCCGGGGTGCACGGGTTCACGCTCGATCCGAGCGTGGGCGAGTTTTTTCTCTCCCACCCGGACATCCGTATCCCCGAGCACTCGCTCTACTACAGCGTCAACGAGGCCTACGCCAACCAGTGGTTCGACTCCACCCGCAACTACATCGACTACCTGAAGCAGGCCGACGGCGGCAAGGGGCCTTACAGCCTGCGCTACATCGGCTCGCTGGTGGCCGATTTCCACCGCAACCTGATCAAGGGCGGCGTCTTTCTCTACACCCGCGACAAGAAGAGCGGCGAGAAATCCGAAGGCAAACTGCGGCTGTTGTATGAGGCTGCGCCCCTGGCCATGGTGGTCGAACAGGCCGGTGGCCGGGCGATCACCGACGACTGCCGCCGCATCCTCGACATCGAGCCGAAAAACCTGCACCAGCGGGTGCCATTGATCATTGGCTCCAAGCGGGACGTGGACCTGGCTGAAAAATTCATCAAGGGCGAGATGCGATAGGCGCCCGACCGTGCGGCGCAGGCGGCCATTTCCTGCTTGACAAATGACGCCGGCGACGTACTATGACAGCAATTTCACGATGGATCGGTATATGGAACAGAACCTGGCTCTACTTCT
The DNA here is from genome assembly GCA_964521155.1 of uncultured Desulfobulbus sp. Classification (GTDB taxonomy): domain Bacteria; phylum Desulfobacterota; class Desulfobulbia; order Desulfobulbales; family Desulfobulbaceae; genus Desulfobulbus. Next base: position 5,274 of record CAZFPV010000046.1, read on the forward strand.
CTGGCTCAATCGACTGCACAGGCTGACTGTGGCAGGGAAGGAAGGTCTGTCCTGACGGACGTCGCGCACACTGCATCCCCCGAAGCCACGGTTCACAGACCGTGGCTTTTTTTTTGACGCATCCAAGGAGAGAGCATGGATCAGGAAAAATTGAAGAAATACCGCCCCTATCCGCCGGTCGGGCTCAAGGACCGCACCTGGCCGGACCGGGTCATCAGCCGCGCACCGGTCTGGTGCAGCGTCGATCTGCGCGACGGCAACCAGGCCCTCATCCAGCCGATGAACTTGGAGGAAAAACTGGAGATGTTCCAGCTCCTGGTGCAGGTCGGGTTCAAAGAGATCGAGGTCGGCTTCCCCTCGGCCTCGCAGATTGAGTACGACTTCCTCCGCCTGCTGATCGACGGCGGCCACATCCCCGACGGCGTTGTCCCCCAGGTGCTGACCCAGGCTCGCGACCAGCTGATCCGAAAATCCTTTGCCTCGTTGCAGGGGGCGCGCGAGGCTGTGGTCCATCTCTACAATTCCACCTCGACCCTGCAGCGCGACGTGGTCTTCAAGAAGGGCCGCCGGGAGATCATCGATCTGGGCGTTGCCGGGGCCCGGTTGATCCGCGAGCAGGCGGCCCGCACGGAAACAAGGATCCGCTACGAATACTCGCCGGAGAGTTTCACCGGCACGGAACTGGAATTCGCCCTGGAGATCTGCGAGGCGATCATGGAGGTCTGGGAGCCGACTCCAGACAACCCGGTGATCATCAATCTGCCGGCCACGGTGGAGATGTCCACCCCCAATATCTATGCCGACCAGATCGAGTGGTTCTGCCGGAACATGAACAATCGCGCCTGCGCCCTGATCAGCCTCCATGCCCACAACGACCGCGGCGAGGCGGTGGCGGCCACCGAGATGGCCCTGATGGCCGGGGCGGACCGAGTCGAGGGCACCTTGTTCGGCAACGGCGAGCGCACCGGCAACGTGGACATCGTCACCCTGGCGCTCAACATGTTCACCCAGGGGGTCGACCCGGGGCTTGATCTGTCGCGCATCAACCGGGTGATCAACGTGTATGAGCGCTGCACCAAGATGAAGGTGCATCCCCGCCACCCCTATGCCGGCGAACTGGTCTACACCGCCTTCTCCGGCTCGCACCAGGATGCGATCAACAAGGGCATGACCGCCCTGGAGCTGACCGAAAGCGGCCTTTGGGAGGTGCCCTACCTGCCCATTGACCCGCAGGATGTGGGCAGGACCTATGAGTCGATCATCCGCATCAACAGCCAATCGGGCAAGGGCGGCGTGGCCTACATCATGGACCACGAGTTCGGTTTCAAGCTGCCTAAGGAGATGCAGCCCGGGTTTGGCCGGGTGATCCAGGAGGTGACCGACGCCCATGGCGACGAGTTGACCGCGGACATGGTCTTCCACACCTTTGAGAAGGAGTACCTCCTCAACCGCAACGGTTTCTGGCTGAAATCGTTCAATGTGGTCAAGCGCCATTTCGACCGCGATGAGGAATCGTCCACCGCCGAAATCGAGGCGGTGGTGGAGGCCAAGGGCCGGGAGACGATTATCCGGGCCGCGGGCAACGGCCCGCTGGACGCCTTCTGCTCCGCCCTGCGCGACGGCCTGGGGCTGCAGTTCGTGCTCCACTCCTACCACGAGCACGCCCTGACCCGGGGCAGTTCTTCCAAGGCAGTGAGTTATATCGAGATTCTCGACCAGGACAACGAAAGCTGGTGGGGGGCCGGGGTGGACACGGACATCATCGTGGCCTCGATCAAGTCGCTGCTGAGCGCTCTCAACCGTTCCAGCGCCAAAATAAAAAAGGAGTAGACCATGCGAGCGAAACGACTGACCACCCTGTGCTGCGGCCTGCTGCTCGCCGCTGCCCCGGCCTGGGCCGAGGAGATCGGCCAGGTCAGCACCACCTTCAAGTTTGTCGGCGCCAACGACAAGATCGTGATCGAGGCCTTTGACGACCCCGACATCAGCGGCGCCACCTGCTATGTCAGCCGGGCCAGGACCGGCGGGGTCAAGGGGGCGATCGGCGTAGCCGAGGACACCTCGGACGCCTCCATCTCCTGCCGCCAGACCGGGCCGATCACCTTGCCCGAAAGCGTAGCCTCGGGCAAGGACGACGGCGAACAAGTCTTCAAGAAATCAGCCTCGCTGCTCTTTAAAAAGGTGCAGGTGGTCCGCTTCTTCGACAAGAAGCGTTCGACCCTGGTCTACCTGACCTACAGCGACCGGATCATCGAGGGCTCGCCCAAGAACTCGATCTCCACCATCGTCCTGCCCCAGGCGGTGCAGGGCAAGGTTCCGGTGGCGCCGGGCAACTGATTGCGGGCGGTTGCCCGGCTGCTTTGCACGCTTTGGGTAAATACAAAGGAAAAGGGACGCGCCGAGGCCTCGGTGCATCCTTTTTTTGTATTCCCGGCTTGGGTCGGACGCTACAGTTGCAGCGACTTTTCGGCAAAGCGCAGGGTGGCGAAGTAGTCCTCTGGCGTCTCCTCGCGGCGGATCAGCCGCACCCTGCCGTCAGCGCCAAGCAGCAGTTCCTGGGGCCGCATCTTGCCGTTGTAGTTGAAGCCCATGGCATGGCCGTGGGCCCCGGAATCGTGGATAAGGAGTAAATCGCCGTCGACGATTCGAGGCAGGGTCCGCTGAATGGCGAACTTGTCGTTGTTCTCACAGAGTGAGCCGACCACGTCCACGACCTCGGTCTCGCCCACCTCCTTGCCCAGCACCTCGATATGATGATAAGCGCCGTAGAGCGCGGGCCGCATCAGGGCCGACATGCAGGCATCGACGCCGATATAGGTGCGGTAGATGTCCTTGCGGTTGATGGCCCGGGTCACCAGCACCCCATGCGGGCCGGTCATGTAGCGGCCGCTCTCCATCATCAGGCTGGGGCAGTAGCCCTGGGCAGCCTCGAACGCCTTGAACAGCGCGGTGATCTCCCGCCCCATGGCCTCGATGTCCAGCGGGGCGTCTTCGGGCCGGTAGGGGATGCCGAGGCCGCCGCCGATATTGAGAAACTCGAAGCGAATGCCCAGTTCCCGGCCGATGGCAGCGGCCAGGTCCAGCAGCATGGCCGCGGTGCGCACCATGTAGGTGTAGTTGAGCTCGTTGGAGGCCAGCATGGTGTGCAGGCCGAACCGTCGTGCCCCCCGCGCCATGGCCCGCCGGTAGGCTTCGACGATCTGGTCGTGGCTGACCCCGTACTTGGCCTCCTCCGGCCGGCCGATAATGTCGTTGCCGCTGCGGCGCGAGCCCGGGTTGTAGCGGAAGCAAATCAACTCCGGCATGTGCGGGACCTTGTCGACCAAGCTGAGGTCGTCGAGATTGAGGATGCAACCGCCCTCGGCCTCGGCGGCCTGAAAGTCCTCCGGACTGGTGTTGTTGGAGGTGAACATGATGTCGCCGCCGCGGGCGCCAATGCCGCGGGCCAGGATCAACTCGGTGACTGAGCTGCAATCAAAACCAAAGCCCATCTCCCGCATCAACCCCAGCACGCTCGGGTTGGGCAGGGCCTTGACCGCGTAATATTCATGAAAGACCGGGATACCGGCAAAGGCCTCCTTGATCCGGCGACCGGTCTCGCGGATACCGGCCTCATCATAAACATGGAAAGGCGTTCCGAAATGCGTGGCAATGGCTGGCAGATGGGGGCAGAGCCGCTCCTTGAAGCCTGGGGACATGGGCATGGCGTGGTTCCTGGTGGTGGTTCAGCCGCGGATGGGAATGCGGGCGGTTTCCTTGTAGGTTAAAAGGACAGTGGTGGTTTTAGTGGAGACCACGTCCGGAATGGGCGCGATTTTCTCACGGATGACTGCGGCCAGTTCGGCGGTGTCCGCGACCCGCAGCTTGACCAGGTAGCAGTCGTCGCCATCGACGTAGTGCACTTCCTGCACCTCCGGGATGGCGGCCAGTTCGTGGCCGGTGTCTGGTCTGTCGCCCACCGAACGGGTGCGGATCTCGATGAAGGCTATCTGCCGCCGGTCGAACTGGGCCGGGTTCAACCGGACCTCGTAGCCGTCGATCACCCCCTGCCGCTCCAGCTTACGAATCCGCTCCAGCACCGCCGATGGGGCCATGGCAACCTGGCGGGCCACCTCGACATTGGGAATGCGGGCCTTCTCCTGCAGGATGTTCAGGATTTTCAGACTGATCTCGTCGAGCATAGGCAACACTTCCGCATCAAAGATTCATCAAAGGGGCACAGCAGAGGAATGGCCGCGGATCGTACCGCGATCAACCGTGTCGAGCAAGAATATAATTCAGAAAATAAAAAAATAAACAGAACGACGGCAATTATTATTCATTTTGCAGCCACAATATTCGCTGTTTCATAAATTTTATCGAACAAAAGGCGGGCAGCGAAAGAAATACACCTGACGCTTCTCCTTCGACAGGGGCCGCGATACTTGGTATCAACAGGGACAAACATCCCTGATTCCCCCTTGTTCGAGGATCACCCCGCCGATGTATCGTCTCTGCCAACTCTTCTCAATCCTGGTGTTTCTGCTGTTCTTGCCGTTGCTGCCGTTGGTTGCCTTGCGCGGCAAATACAGGCATAGACTTGCCGGTCGCCTGGGGTTCGGCCTGGCCCGGCTGATGGCCGCGGCACCACCCGTGCCG
>CAZFPV010000047.1:0-9835 GCA_964521155.1 uncultured Desulfobulbus sp.
GGCCGGGCCGGCGAGCGCTTCGCGGTGCGCAACTCCGGGGCGCACGCGGTGGTGGAGGGCCTGGGCGACCACGGCTGCGAGTACATGACCGGCGGCCTGGTCACGGTGCTGGGACCGACGGGCAGCAACTTCGCCGCCGGCATGACCGGCGGCTTTGCCTATGTGTTCGACCCGGACAACAGCTTTGTCGACCGCTATAACCACGAACTGGTGGAGATCCAGCGCATCCACTCCGGCTACATGGAGGAGTACCGCAACCACCTCCATCAGGTGATCGAGGAATTCTGCCGCGAGACCAACAGCGACTGGGGTTGGCGGCTGCTGGACGATTTCCAGGACTACATCGGCCGCTTCTGGCTGGTCAAGCCCAAGGCCGCCGATCTTGAAGGCCTGCTCGACCGACTGCGGCAACGGGGGGAATGACCCATGTCAGGCAACACCATGGATAAACGACTCGACAACGTCTTCCAGTTTCTCGAGGTGGAGCGGAAACTGCCACCCAAGGTCAATCTGGTCACCCGCAAGACCGCCTTCCGCGAGATCTACGAGCCTGCGCCGGAACCCTTCCTGCAGCACCAAGCCCACCGCTGCCTGGCCTGCGGCAACCCCTACTGCGAGTGGCAGTGCCCGGTGCACAACCTGATCCCCAACTGGCTCAAGCTGCTGGCCGAAGGCAACCTGATTGCGGCGGTGGAACTTTGTCACCAGACCAACAGCCTGCCCGAGATCTGCGGTCGGGTCTGCCCCCAGGACCGACTCTGCGAGGGGGCCTGCACCCTCAACGACGGTTTTGGCGCAGTGACCATCGGCAACATCGAAAAGTACATCACCGACCAGGCCCTGGCCCGAGGCTGGCGCCCGGACATGAGCGGCGTTGTCTGGACCGACAAACGGGTGGCGGTGATCGGGGCTGGACCGGCCGGGCTTGGCTGCGCCGATGTGCTGGTGCGGAACGGGGTGCGGCCGGTGGTCTTCGACCGCTACCCGGAGATCGGCGGTTTGCTGACCTTCGGCATCCCCGAGTTCAAGCTGGAGAAATCGGTGCTGGCCCGACGGCGGCGCATCTTCACCGACATGGGGGTGGAATTCCGCCTCGGCGTCGAAATCGGCCGTGATGCAGGTCTGTCCCAGTTGCTCAATGAATTTGACGCCGTCTTTCTCGGCATGGGGACCTATCAATCCATGAAGGGTGGCTTTCCCGGCGAGGATCTGCCGGGGGTATATGAGGCCCTGCCCTTTCTGATCGGCAATGTCAGTCGGGAACACAGCTGGGAAGGGCTGGCCCCCTTTGTCGACACGGCGGGGCTGCGGGTGGTGGTGCTCGGCGGAGGCGACACGGCCATGGACTGCTGCCGCACGGCCATCCGCCAGGGGGCGGCCGGCGTCACCTGCGCCTACCGTCGCGACGAGGCCAACATGCCGGGATCAAAGCGTGAGGTGACCAATGCCCGCGAGGAGGGGGTGGATTTTCTCTTCAACCGGCAGCCGGTGGGGATTCTTGGCGACCATCGGGTGGAGGGGGTGGAACTGGTAACCACGGAACTCGGGGAGCCGGACGTCAGCGGCCGACGGCGGCCGGTGATCGTCTCCGGCAGCCAGGTGACGGTGGCGGCCGACATCGTGTTGATCGCCTTCGGCTTCCGCCCGAGCCCACCCGCCTGGCTGGCAGAGCACGGCATCGGCCTGACCGAACGACGCCGGGTGGCGGCCAGCGAATCCGGCCCCTATCCCCTGCAGACCAGCAACCCCAAAATCTTCGCCGGCGGCGACATGGTGCGTGGATCTGACCTGGTGGTCACCGCCATCTGGCAGGGCCGCCAAGCGGCCAGGGGCATCCTCGCCTATCTTGGCGTGGACTGACCGGGGCGACCCGCCACAGTCACAGCTCCACCTGGTTGCCCAGTTCCACCACCCGATCCGGCGGCAGCTTGAAGAACGAGGTGGCGTTCCAGGCGTTGCGCGACATGAAGATGAACAGCATCTTGCGCCATCGGGCCATCGGCGCCGGGCCGGTGGCGAACAGGGTTTCGCGACCGAGGAAAAACGAGGTGGTGTAGATGTCGATTGTCACCCCCTTTCTGCTCACCTGTTCTATGATTTCCGGCATGTTCGGCGATTCCATGAACCCGTAGCTGGCCCTGATCCGGTAGAACCCCTGACCGAGATCCTTGAGTTCGACCCGTTCCGCGGCCCGGACGGTCGGGGTTTCCGACGAAACTACGGACAGCAGCAGCACCCGCTCGTGCAGGGCCTCGTTATGTTTGAGATGGTGCAGCAGGGTGTGGGGGATTCCTTCGGGGGTGATCGACATGAACACCGCCGTGCCGCTGGTCCGCTGCGGGCTGTATTCGGCCAGATCCTTGAGAAAGACGTCGGCCGGCATGCGCATCAGGGAGTAATGCTTGGCCAAGATGGCCCGGCCATCGCGCCAGGTGATCATCGAGACAAGCACGACCGAGGCGATGCAGATGGTAATCCAGCCGCCATCGGGGATTTTGAGTACGTTGGCGCTGAGGAAGGCGCCGTCAAAAAGGAGAAACAGGCTCACCAAGGTGATGCTCTGCCAGAGCGGCCAGCGCCAGCGAAAGCGGGTGACGTGGAAGTACATGATCGAAGTGATGGTCATGGTGGCGGTCACTGCAAAGCCATAAGCCGCGGCCAGCCGGGTTGATTCCTTGAATACCAGGACCAGGGTCAGGCAGGCGATCATCAAGAGCCAGTTCACTGTGGGCAAATAAATCTGCCCCATGGCCTGCTCCGAGGTGTGGATGATGTGCATGCGTGGGGTGAAGCCCAGCTGAATGGCCTGCTGGGTGAGCGAGTATATCCCTGAAATCATGGCCTGGGAGGCGATGATCGTCGCCACCGTGGCCAGAGCCACCATGGGGTACAGCAAGGATTCGGGTGCAAGCGCGAAAAAGGGGTTGACCTCGGCCACGGTGGGATCGTGCAGGAGCAGGGCGCCCTGGCCGAAGTAATTGAGGATCAGGCCCGGCAGGACGATGCTGTACCAGGTGAGGCGGATCGGCAGGCGGCCGAAATGGCCCATGTCGGCGTACAGCGCCTCGCAGCCGGTGATGCACAGCACCACCGAGGCCAGGGAAACGAGGCCGTGGAAATGATGCACGGCAAAATAATTGACCGCATACCACGGATTCAGAGAGGTGAGCACATCCGGCTGGCGGATGATGGCCAGCAGGCCGAGTGTGCCCAAGCTGCCGAACCAGACAATCATCACCGGGCCGAACACCTTGCCGATCACCGCGGTGCCGTATCGCTGGGCGAGAAACAGCCCCAGCAGAATACAGCAGGTGAGCGGCACCACATATGGCGCGGCCGCGTCGGTGGCCATGTTCAGTCCCTCCATGGCCGAGAGCACCGAGATGGCCGGGGTAATGACCGAATCGCCATAGAGCATCGAGGCGCCGGTCGCCGTGAGCACGGTCAGCACCATCCACCAGCGCTTGCGGTCGCTGAGCGGTCGTCGCAGCGCAGCCAACAGGGAGAAGGTGCCGCCCTCACCCCTGTTGTCTGCGCGGAGGACGAAAATGACGTATTTCAGGCTGACAACCACCATCAACGACCAGAACACCAGCGAGAGAATGCCCAGCACATTGACCGGCGTGACCGCCACACCGTGACTGCCGGAAAAGCACTCCTTCATGGTGTAGAGCGGGCTGGTGCCGATGTCGCCGTAGATGACGCCCAGCGCCGCCAGGGAGAGCGAAGCGAGCGGTGCCTGGGGAAGGTGGTGGTGCTCCTCTGCCGGAAGGCGGAGATCGGTCGGTGGTGCGGATGAAGACATGGGGGCTCCTGATGGAGATCGTTCAGCCCCCTGGGAAGAACTCCGGAGGCTCTCATATGCCTGCGAGGTGAGCTGACGGGCTCGGGCTGAGAGATGCCTTACGCGCAACCGCGCGATCCGCCCCAATAACCTGGGTCCCCCGCTTCCGCCTTCGACGGAATTCGGCGCCAGCTGGCAGGCTCCCGCCAGCTGCACTGCAAAGTCTTCGTTTACTCCGCTTGCGTCCTGGTGCGCAAGCGGGAAATGCGGCATTCTGCCTGGTTCGAGACTAAAAAGGCAGCTTTGGCCCTGTCGGTGCGGGGTGGGGCGCCGGAGCCGCATCAGTCTGGGGTGCAGCCTCGATCGTGTCGCTGGTTGCCCCCAGGAGCACGATATCCACCCGACGATTGAGCCTGCGTCCCTCCTCGGTGCTGTTGTCCGACACCGGACGATACTCTCCGTAACCGGTTACGGAGATTTTTTCGGGCGTAAATCCACGGCGCTCGATGAAATGTCGCGCCAGGCTGGTGGCCCTGGAGGCAGACAGATCCCAGTTCGACTGAAAGGTTGCCGAGTGGATGGGCACGTTGTCGGTATGGCCTTCGAAACTGATCTCGTTGCCGTAGGGCGACAGCGCCTCGGCTATTTTGCTCAGCAAGCCGTCGGCGCTCTGTTTGAGGGTGGCGCTGCCTGAGTCAAAGAAACCGCCTTCTTTCAGGCTGATGACAAGCCCCCGCTTGGTGATGTCTATATTCACCTTGTCCTGGGCCTTTTGTTCGATGAAATATTTTTCCAGGGAGAGCAGAATGGCCTGATAGTCCTTTTTCGTGGCCTGGATCTTCTGGGACACCTCGCCCTTGCTCTTCGGTCTTTCCACTTCCGCGTGTTGAGGCTTGGCCGAGGGAATGGGCAGCATGCTGCCCTTGGGGATGACCGCCGGTTTGGTCGCATCCAGGCCCTTGCCCACGCCGAAGGCGGTACGGTAGGAGGCGGCTACCTCTTCCACCTTTTTCTTGTCGGTCTGCGACATGGCGTACAGGGTGACAAACACCGCGAACAGCAGGGTGATGAAATCCGCGTAGGAAACCAGCCATCGCTCATGGTTTGGCGCCTTTTCCGGCTCTTTTTTCCTGGCCATTTACTTGCCTCCCTCGTCTTCAGCGCCGCCGCTCTTGCCGCTGCCTCCACCGCCCAGATAGGATCTGAGCCGGTCCTCGATGAACCGGGGATTTTCTCCGTTCTGGATGGCGACAATCCCGGCGATGATGATCTCCTTGCGCACCATCTCCTCCTTGATGCGGTGCTTGATCTTGGTGGCGGCGGGCAGGCAGAGGATATTGGCGGTGATCAGCCCGTAAATGGTGGCCACAAAGGCCACGGCAATACCTGCGCCGAGCTTGGAGGTGTCCGACAGGTTGCTCATGACGTGGATCAGGCCAAGCACCGCACCGATGATGCCGATGGTCGGGGCATAACCGCCGGCGGCTTCGAAAAACTCGGCGCTCATCTTGGCATGCTCCTCCGCCGCGCCCAGTTCGAGTTCCATCAGTTCGCGGATGTCTTTGGGCTCCACCCCATCGACCGAGAGCGAGATGGCCTTCTTCATGAAGCGGTCCTTATGGGTCTGCGCGTCCTGTTCCAGGGAGATGATGCCATTTTTTCGAGCCTTGGCCGCAAAACCGCAGATCTCGGCGATCAGCTCGTCGTTCTTCTCCGAACCGGCGAGCAGCTTTTTCACGTCCTTCATGGCCTGAATGGCAGTGGACAGGGGAAAACTGATGAAGGCCGCGCCAAAGGTGCCGCCAAGGACGATCAGGGCGGCAGTCGGCTGCACCAGGGAGTTCAGATGCAGCCCCTCCAGGGCGGCGCCGCCGATGATGGCGCCAAGCCCCATGATAAGGCCAATGATTGTCGCGATATCCATCTATAAAACCTCAACAGGTTGTCTTCGAGAGTTTCCGCTGGTTCACCACAGGCGGTGAGATGCGACCACGCCGTGCCGCAATATATCAACCCCACGCCGTTGAAAACAAAGAAAAAACGCTTTCCCCTTCGCTCCCTGGTACTCTGCCTCAAGGGTCAGAGGGTGTGCGCTCCCGCTGCTCCGGAATACGGGACTCGCCGTACCGCTCGTTCAGGATTCGGCCGCATCGTCCGGCTTGCTGTCTATTGAGGGGGTGAAGGAAGACTCCCGGTTGACGCGCACCCGGTAAGCCACAATCCGGTCGATGACCTCCGTCGCTGCCTCCCGCACCACATAATGATCGTCATTCACCAGAGTGACGATGGTGTCCGGGGTCTCTTCGATCCGCTTGATCAGATCAGGGTTGAGATAGATCCGGGAGCTGTTCAGGCGGGTTAATGGAATCATGGCTCGGATGGTCGTGATGAGTTATCGCAGGGCTGGTGGATCAGAACTAACAGATGGCCTGGGGGGTGAGCAAGGGTTGGGAACGGCCCCATCCGCCAGGAATGGGGCCGTTGTCTGTACGTCTGGAAGGCGCGGGAAATAACTCCTCGCCTACACCTCGAACTTGATCAGGGTCTGGTCGGCCTCGACCGCCTGGCCTTTGTTCACCAGCACCTCGGCAATGACCCCGTCGATCGGCGAGGCCACGCCGCTTTCCATCTTCATTGATTCGAGGATCACCAGGTTCTGGCCGCGGAAGACCCGCTCGCCCTTCTGGGCCAGCACATCCACCACCAGGCCGGGCATGGGGCAGACGAGGATGTTGTTGAGCGCCCGATCCGCCTTCTCGGGCATGAACCGCATCATCTCCCATTCCTTGGGGGTGTAGATCTCGAACAGGCGGGAGATCCCGTTGAAGCTCATGAACATGAACGATTCGTCGAAACGGATTCGGAAGCGGTAGGCCTGGCCGTTGATATTGAGCTTGAGCCGGCGGCGGAAAAATTCGAAGCGGGGGATCTCCACCTGGAACATGGCGCCATCGACCTGAATGGGGCAGACCTGGCCGCTGACCGGCGGCTGTTCCAGCACCACTTCGAAGACATCCTCCTGGCAGCGGACCATGTAGCGATGAGACCTGCCGTTGTCCCGCTTGACGCCGATGTCGGAGACCATGTGCCGCAGCGACTTGCGCACGGCCACAGTACGGGTGTGGTAGATGAGGGTGGCCGCCAGCGCCGCCAGACGGAGATACTGGATGGCCGGCGACAGCTTGGCCTTGCCGCCCTCGAAATGCTGGTCGATGAAGCCGGTGCTGAGATTGCCCTCGGCAAACTCGGGCAGGCACAGCACCCGGGTGACGAAATCGATGTTGGTCGATACGCCCTCGATGTGGTAGCCGTTGAGGGCCTCGATCAGGTTGCGGCGGGCATCCTCCCTGGTCTTGCCGTGGCAGATCAGTTTGGCCAGCATGGAGTCGTAATAGACATCGACCTTGCCGCCGATGTTGACGCCGCTGTCCACCCGGATACCGGCGCCCCGCGGCGCGAAGTAGCGGGTGACCATGCCGGTGGAGGGGATGAAGCCCCGGGTCGGCTCCTCGGCGCAGATGCGCGCCTCGATGGCCCAGCCGTTGAACTTGATCGCCCGCTGGTCAAAGGGCAGCGGCTCACCGCTGGCGATGCGCAGCTGCCACTCGACCAGATCAAGCCCGGTGATCATCTCGGTGACCGGATGCTCCACCTGCAGGCGGGTGTTCATCTCCAGGAAGTAGAAATTCTGCTGCGCGTCCATGACGAACTCGACCGTGCCGGCGTTGACGTAGTTCGCCCGTTGGGCCAGATCGCAGGCCGCCTTGCCCATGCGCTGGCGCAGGTCAGCGGAGACCGCCGGCGAAGGCGACTCCTCGATCACCTTCTGGTAGCGGCGCTGGATGGAGCACTCACGCTCGCCCAGGTGGATGACGTTGCCGTGGCTGTCGGCCAGGATCTGGATCTCGATGTGGCGGGGCTGCTCGATGTAGCGCTCGACAAAGACGCGGGTGTCATTGAAGGCCTTCTGGGTCTCCTGGCGACAGGCAGCCAGGGCGTCCTTCATGTCCTCGGCTTTGCGGACGATGCGCATGCCCTTGCCCCCGCCGCCGGCGGCCGGCTTGAGCAGCACCGGATAGCCGACCTCCTCGGCGATCTTCAGGGCCTCGGCCTCGTCGCGGATGGCCTCGATGTGACCGGGGATAACCGGCACACCTGCATTTTTAGCCAGTTCCTTGGAGGTGATCTTGTCACCCATGATGTCCACCGCCTCGACCGGCGGGCCGATGAAGACCATGCCCGCCGCCTCCACCGCCCGGGCGAATTCGGCCTTCTCGGAGAGAAATCCGTAGCCGGGGTGAACGGCCTCGCAGCCGGTGGATTTGGCGGCCTGAATGATCTTGTCGATCACCAGGTAGGACTGCTGCGAGGGCGAGGGGCCGATGTGCACGGCCTCGTCGGCCAGATGGCGGTGCAGGCTGCGGCTGTCGGCATCGGAATAGACGGCTACCGTGCCGATGCCGAGGCGGTTGCAGGTACGGATGATGCGGATGGCGATCTCGCCGCGGTTGGCGATCAGTATCTTCTTGAACATGGCGTGCCTCACAGGGGGATGTTTCCGTGTTTGCGCTCGGGGCCCTTGGTCCTCTTGCTGTCGAGCATCTGCAGGGTGCGGATCAGGTGCGGCCGGGTGTCCCTGGGGAAGATAACGTCGTCAATATAGCCCCGCTGGGCGGCGAGGAAGGGGTTGGCAAAGGTGCGGCGGTATTCCTCCATCTTCTCGTTGAGCACGCTCTCGGGATCGTCGGACTCGTAGATCTCCTTGCGGTGGATAACCTCGGCCGCGCCCTTGGGCCCCATGACCGCGATCTCGGCGGTGGGCCAGGCGTAGTTGACGTCGCAGTGGATGTGCTTGGAGTTCATCACCAGATAGGCGCCGCCGTAGGCCTTGCGGATGATCACCGAGATGCGGGGCACGGTCGCCTCGGTAAAGGCGTAGAGCAGTTTGGCGCCGTGGCGGATGATGCCGCCGTGTTCCTGGTCCGGACCGGGCATGAAGCCGGGCACGTCCACCAGGGCGATCAGCGGGATGTTGAAGGCGTCGCAGAAGCGGACGAAACGGCCGGCCTTGAACGAGGCGTCGTTGTCGAGCACGCCGGCGAGCACCGCCGGTTGATTGGCCACCAGGCCCACGGTCTGACCGCCAAGACGGCCGAAGCCGCAGATGATGTTGCGGGCAAATCCGGCATGCACCTCCATGAATTCCGCGCCATCGAGGATCGAGTGGATGAGCACGTTCATGTCGTAGGTCTGGTTGGAGTTGCTCGGGATGAGGAAGTCCAGGGCCGGGTCGGTGCGGTCGGGGGCGTCGCTCAGATCGAGGATGGGCGAGCGGTGCCGGTTGTTGGAGGGCAGGTAGCTGATCAGACGCCGCACCTCGCGCAGGGCAAGCACGTCGTTGTGCACCGTGAAATGGGCCACACCGCTCTTGCTGGCATGCACCCGGGCGCCGCCCAGATCCTCGGAGGTGATGTCCTGGTGGGTGACCGTCTTGACCACCGAAGGCCCGGTGACGAACATGTAGGAGGAATCCTCGACCATGAAGACGAAGTCGGTGATCGAGGGGCTGTAGACCGCGCCGCCGGCGCAGGGTCCCATGATGCAGGAGATCTGCGGCACCACCCCGCTGGCGCGGACGTTGCGGTGAAAGATCTCGCCGTAGGCGGCCAGGGCGTCGACGCCTTCCTGGATGCGCGCCCCGCCCGAGTCGTTGAGGCCGATGATCGGCGCCCCCACCTTGACCGCCAGGTCCATGACCTTGCAGATCTTCTGGGCATGGGCTTCGCCGAGCGAACCGCCAAGGATGGTGAAATCCTGGCTGAAGACGAAGACTTCGCGGCCGTCAATGGCGCCGTGACCGGTGATGACGCCGTCGCCGAGGAAGCTCTTGCCCTCACCCAGGCTGCTGCCGCGGCCGATCTTGAGCACGTCGAACTCCTCGAACGAGCCCTCGTCCAGAAGCAGGTCAAGCCGCTCCCGAGCTGTGAGCTTGCCCTTGCGGTGCTGCGCCGCCAACTGTTGTTCGCCGCCGGCGGAAACGGATTCCGCCCG
>CAZFPV010000048.1:0-9678 GCA_964521155.1 uncultured Desulfobulbus sp.
GCCGCAATCGCGGCCGCTGGCAAGCAGGCTGACAAATTGGCTGCCCTGGAGGCCCAGCCGACCGAACTGCAGACGCAGAATCAGGAGTTGAGCGCCAAGGCTGAAGAGGTGGGCGGCAAACTGGCCCTGCTGGAGACGGAAAAGACGGAACTCCAGGCCAAAGTGACGGAATTTGATGCCGCCAAGAAGGCGCTGGAGGAGAAGAGCCGCGCCCTGATGCTTGCGGAAACGCAATTGAAGGAGGCGGAAAAGGCGGGTGAGCAGATCAAGGCGCTCGAAGCCAAGCTGACCGAGAGCAGCATCGCTGTCCAAGCGCTGCAATCAGCCAAGCAGGATGCTGAAAACAAGGCCGCTGAGGCCACGGCCGTTGTGGCTGCGGGCAGGGAGACAGTCAAGCGGCTTGAGGGAGATCTGGCCCAAGCCCAGCAGCAGGTCAAGGATCTACTCGACAAGCATAAACTGCAAGCCCAGCAGGATATGGTGCCCAATCTGGAGCAGCAGATAGCCACCCTGCGCGAACAGTTGACCCAGGTCGAGGCTGCCGGCGCGCAGGCCAAGAAGGACTTGGCCGAAGCGAGCGCGGCCATGACCGCCAAGACGGGAGAGGTGCAGGCGGAAAAGGACGCCCTGCAGCAGTCGCTCAACGCCTGTCAGGTGACCATCAAGGAATTGCAGGGCAAGGTGGAGGCGCTGCAGAACCAGTTGGCCGCCGCAAGCGAAGCGAAAAAGGCTGAAACGCCGGCGGTGCAGACCGCTGTTGACACAACGCCCGTCGCCGGACCTGATCGCGACAAGGATGGCGTGGCCGATGCTGTGGATCTGTGCGCCAATTCACCCGTCGGTGTCCCGGTCAATGCCCTGGGCTGCGCTGACAAGGCAGGCGTGGTTCTGGAAGGGGTCAATTTCAAATCCGGTACCGCCGAATTGTTGCCAGAAGCGCGGACGTCGCTGGACAAGGTGGCCGCCACCTTGGGCAAGTTGAGTGCGCTCAAGGTCGAGGTGGCCGGGCACACCGATGCAGTCGGCGATCCTGGGCAGAATCAGCGGCTCAGCACCCTGCGGGCCGAGACCGTGGCCAAGTATCTGGTCGGCAAGGGTGTTCCCGCCGAGCGCCTGACCGCCAAGGGCTACGGCCAGGAGAAACCGATCGCCGACAACACCAGCCCCGCTGGCAAGCGGAAGAACCGACGGGTAGAGCTGCATCCGCTGGCCCAGTGAGGACAAGAGCTCCAATCAACTGACCGGCGCGAGGGCGGGGGATATCTGAACCCTCCGCTGTCCAGCATCAATTCAAAGCCCCGACTCCTTGTTGAGTCGGGGCTTTTTTTTTTTACCTTTGCTGTCCCGCATGGGAGGGGGCGCCCAAGCGGGGGAAGCGTCACCTGTGATGATGTGGTGTAGCATTCAGGTTTTATTTAGCAGGAGCTATAACGGCTGTCGTCAGGGATATACAAAGTGAACACCCGTCGACTTCAAGTCGGGTGTTCAGTTCGGGCATTCTCGGCGAATACACCGGCCCGCGTCGGCAGCAGTCTCCTAAACGAATCTGGCCACGGCCAGGTTGAGCAGGCCGAGGAGGAACCCGAGCAGGGCGCCGAACAGGTTAATGTACTTGAACTGCTCCTCCATGATCGACAAGAGCAGCCGTTCCAGCTGCAACAGGTTGAGCGAGTCGACCTTCTCGGTCACCACCCGCTGGATGTTGAGCGATTCGACCACACCGGGCACCTCGCGCAGGAACATGCGGTTGGCGGTGTGGACGATGTATTCGCTGATCCCCTGGCGGATGCCGTGGGGGACGATGTTGGCCAGCTTGCCGATGGGCCGGGCCAGGAGAGAATCCACCATGGCGCCGACCATGGCGTTGACCAGTCGCTCGGTCCGGCTGGAACGGAACAACTCGATGCACTCCTGGACAACCGTGTCTTTGAGCATCCGGCCGCTGTCCCCGGGGAAAAACTGCCGGGCCAGTTCGCCGATGGGCCGTTTCCCGCTGTCGAGCAGGTCTTCCATGGCCACATGGAGCATGGCGTTGAGGCCGGTCAAGGTCCCCTCGGTCCGGAGCGCGGCCAGCAGTTGAGAAGCACAGGTACCGCAGACGGCGGCAAAGCGGTCCTCGTCCATGTCCGCCAGCAGGTCGGCCAGCGGCTTGGCTAGCCATCCTTCCACCTGATCGATGAGGACCGTGGTCATCCGCTCCTGGACCTCGGGCTTGCCCAGCCAGGCGATCAGGTCTTCCTCGCGGGTGTCGAGGTATTCGCCCACCTTGTGCTCGAAGGTGTCCATTTCCAGAAATCCGCGGGCCATGGCGCCGACCGGTCCGAGCGAGTCGAGAAAATGTTCCGCTCCGGCGAGAATGCCCTTGATCACCTGCTGCCGCAGCACCGGGTCGGCCAGCTGGGCGCCCATTTTGGCAAGCATGGCGCCAGTCTGGGCACGGATCAGCTCTCGCAGCAGCGGCGCCAGTCCATCGGGGAGAAGATCTGCCACCGACTGCCCCCTCGCCGCTGAACGCCGCAGGCTTTCGGCGAGGTACTGGCCCAACCACTGCTCAGTGGCGCCGCCGCCCAGCAAATCCTTGATCACCTGGTCGATGAACAAGTACAGCGATTGACGCCCCTCGGGCGAGATCAGTCTGTTCAGGTCGCGCTCGGCCAGGGCCTCGAGCCGTCTTTCGATGGAGGCGGTCATCTTCTCCGTGAACTCGTCGCTGGCCAGGTAGCGGTTGACGCCTTCGCCGAGGTAGTATTTCAGGGTTTTGACCCCGATCTGCACGTAGGCCTTGAACCGTTCCGGCACGATATCCGGGAGGCTGCCCAGGTCGAGACGCAGGATCTCGTTGACCCGCAGGTCGGCCAGGGTGGCGAGGTGCTCCTGGAACGGCTCCTGGGAGATGGCGGCGCCGATGTCCCGGGCGGAGAGGAGGTGGCGGCCAACCATCTCGCCGATATTGACCGCCAGCTGATGCCGCCGCGAGGGGATGATGCCGGGAGTCATGGGCACACGGACGCCGAACAGATGCCAGGGGCGCAGCGGCCGGAAGAGCATTCGGATGGCGATTTTGTTGGTGAGGTAACCGATGAAGGCGCCGATGCAGGGTGGGGCCAGCGCGTTGAGCAGAGCGGGATCGACGGGGAGCATGGTGCGCCTGGTGGATGGGATTAGAGAGACAGGAGTGTGGATAGTTCGACTGGTTCGGCGATCAGCCAGCGGGCCCCGGCCTGGCGTAGTTCCTCGGCGGCGCGGAAGCCCCAGAGCACGCCGACGCTGTCCATGCCGGCGGCGCTTGCCGTATGCATATCGGTGGCGGTGTCGCCGACGTAGAGCACCTCCGCCGGCGTGAGATTGAGCAACTCGGCGATTGCCAGGGCAGCCGTCGGGTCGGGTTTCTTCGGCACGCCGGGACGCTGGCCGAACAGCGGTTCGAAGGTCCAGCGCGGCAGCAGTTGCTCAACGCAGAGGCGGGTGAACCCGTCCGGCTTGTTGGAGAGGATGGCAAGCCGCAGACCAGCCTCGCGCAGGCGGTCCAGCATGGGCTCGATGCCGGGGTAGGGCGCGGTCCGTTGGTTCCAGTTGCGGCGGTACTCCTGTTCGAAAGCGGCCATGGTGGCCTGCACCGCCACGGTCCCGCGCAGCGGTTCGGGCAGGATGCGCTCCACCAACGAGCGCAGACCGTCGCCGACAAAGTGCCGGTAGGCTGCCACCGGATGCTCGGGATGCCCCAGGGAGGCCAGGGCGAGGTTGGCCGCCGTGGCCAAGTCCTCCAGGGTGTCGAGCAGGGTGCCGTCCAGATCAAAAAGTACCGCGCCATAGCGCCGGCTTCCGGGGTGGGCCGTCATGAGTGTGTGTCTCCAGGGCTGTGGTGTTCAAGTTTGGCCTATACTACCGGTCGCTTGCGGTGGCGTAAATTTTTTTCTGCCGCTCGGAGGTCCGGAGGAAGCCTTGTGGCCAAAGGCTCCGCTGCCCGGATCACGCATGGCAAAGCGAATGGCCAGGCTCCTGAAAAAGCTATGGACGTGGAAAAATTAATCTTTTAGGATGCACCCTTGACGAAGTGCCCAAGGGGACGGGCGGCCGGCCGGAACGACCGGTTCAGGCCCTGCGCCCTCCCAGAAACAACCCATGCCATGGCATACCGATGAGCCAGGAAGCAGCCGTCCCCAATGTGATGATCGACCTGATCAAGGTGAGCAAGGTCTACCCCCCCGATGTTCAGGCTCTGACCGACATTTCCCTGGCCATCGCCCGGGGCGAGATGGTATTCCTCACCGGCATGAGCGGGGCCGGCAAATCCACCCTGCTGCGCCTGATCAGCCGCATCGAGCGGGTCGACAAGGGCATGGTCGAGGTGGCCGGGTTCGACGTGGCCAAACTGCCGCAACGGGACATCCACCTGCTGCGCCGCAAGATCGGCATGGCCTACCAGGATTTCAAACTCCTGCCCGACCGGACCGTGGCCGACAACATCGCCCTGGCTCTGGAGGTGGTATACCATCCCGGCGTCTTCATCGAGGCGCGGGTCAGGGAACTGCTCGACCGGCTGGACCTGGTCCGCAAGTACGCCACCCCGGCCGAGGAACTCTCCCGCGGCGAGCAGCAGCGGGTCTCCATCGCCCGGGCCCTGGCCAACTCGCCCGAGATCATCCTGGCCGACGAACCCTCGGGCAATCTCGATGCCGTCACCACCGGCAAGGTCATGGACCTGTTTCGCCAGCATCACCGCCAGGGCGCCACCATCGTGATCGCCACCCACGATCGCTCGCTCTACCAGGAGGGCGGCCACCGGGTGATCGAGCTGCGGTTTGGCCGACTGTACCAGCCGCAGACCGAGGTCCGGGAGGCCGCGGACAGTATCGAACTCCCGGAGCCGACTTCGGTCGAGGAGGTGTAGATGATGCCGTTTCTGACCGTCGTTCTGCGGCACACCCTGCGCAACATGCGCTTCACCTGGAAGTCGCAGATCATGACCCTGTTCACGGTCGGCCTGTCGGTGCTGATCTTCTCGTTCTTTTACCTGATTTACTGCAATGCCCTCAATCTCAGCGAGGATCTGAGCGACGACCTGCGGCTGATCGTCTACCTCGACGACGAGCCGGCCGAGGCGCTCAAGGCCGAGTACGAGCGCAAGATTCTCAAATTCGACCAGGTGGAGCGGATCGATTTCATCAGCCGCGGGCAGGCCTATCAGCGGTTTGAAAAGCAGCTCGGCGCCGACAGCGACGTGCTCGTGGGCGTGCCCGAGGATTTCCTGCCGCCCTCCATCGAGGTCTATCCGGTCCGCTCCCTGGACAGCCTGTCCCGGATCAAGCGATTCTCCGACTATCTACTGACCCTGCCGGGCGTGCTCAAGGTCCAGTATGGCAAGGAGTGGATCGAACGCTTCTATTCGTTCATCCAGTTGATGCGGGTGGTCATCCTCCTGTCCGGTTTCCTCCTGATCATGACCACCACCTTCATGGTTGCCCACACCATCCGTCTGACCCTGCTCGCTCGCCAGAAGGAACTGGAACTGCTGCGTCTGGTCGGCGCCACCGCAAGCTACATCCGCATGCCTTTCCTTGTGGAGGGGGCGCTGCAGGGCCTCCTGGGGGCTAGCCTTGGGCTTACGGCCCTGTTCGTCCTCTTCCAGTGGATCAGGCTGCAGTTCGCTGGGCCGGCGGCCCTGACCCAGGCGCCGTTCACCTTCTTTTCCTGGCTGGTCGTCTGCGGCATTGTCGGCATCGCCACCTTGCTCTGCGCCATCGGCAGTTTTTCCACCACTCGGCAAATCACTCAGCTCTGATCATTCGCCGATGAAGCCTCTCCTGCCAACCCTCCTGCTCCTGATGCACCTGCTGACCGCCGCGGTGTGCGGGGCCGCCATCTCCATTCGCCAGCCGAGCGCGGATGAAGTGCAGCGGCTGCAGCAGGAGATTCGCGGGCACGAGGAGCTGTTCAGTCAGAGCGGCGAGCAGGAGCGGTCGCTGCTTGACGAGCTGCAGCAGCTGGATGCCAAAATGGACCAGCAAAAAAAGAAGATCGAGGAGTTCACCGCCCGCATCGGCGAGCAGGAGGCAGTGATCGCGGCCAAGGCGCGGGAACTGAAGGCGCTGGAAGACAAGAATGAGGGTCGCCGCCAGCACCTGATGAAACGGATGCGCGCCTTTTACCTCATGGGCAAGACCGGTTTTTTCAATGTCGCCTTTTCCAGCGGAACGCTTCCGGATCTGGTGCTGAGCAACGATTCCTTCCAGGCGCTGGTCACTTTTGACAAAGACGTGTTCGCGGCCTACCGCAAGGGCATCGTCGCCATCGAAGGGGTCAAGCAGGCCCGCGAGCTGGAGAAATCAGTGCTGGAGAAATTCCGCGAGGATGCGGACCGGGAGAACCAGGCCCTGGGTGAAACCGCGGCGGAGAAGAACGAACTCCTCAAACGGGTGCAAACCGAAAAGGGACTGTACGCGCGGGCGCTCAAGGAGATGAAAAAGGCCGAGGGCGACCTGACCGCAGCCCTGACCCGCTTCAACAAAGCCGGCAAGGCGCCGGGATTTCTACGGAGCAAGGGTCTGCTGCCGCCGCCGGCTCAGGGACGATTGGCCGGCCGTTTCAACCACGCGCCCGCGGAGGCCGAGGACGCCACCTTCACTAACGGCATCACCGTCACCACCACGGACCGGACCGAGGTCAGGGCCGTGTACGGAGGCCAGGTCATTTATTCCGGATACATGCGCGGATACGGCAAGATGGCCATTATCGACCATGATCAGCAGTATTACACCGTCACCGCCCGCCTCGGCGACCTCCGCGTCCGCGAGGGCGACCAGGTCAGCCAGGGCCAGGTCATCGGCGTCACCGGCGAGATGGCCAATCTGTTTGGCAAGGGGTTGTACTTCGAGGTCCGCCACGGCTCGGTGGCGGAGGACCCGCTCGCCTGGTTGCGGCCGGGATCGTTCACCGAACCCTGAAGCCTGCGGCAGAGGGTTGTTTTCGCCGGTTTTCCCCGTAATAACCGTTGCCTCGGCCGTCGATTCCCGTTAATCTGGCGCGAGACATCGTCCGCCCCGCGCATAGCGCATAGCCTGTGTGATCGAGCGCTCAGGCGAACCACGGCCCCCCCACCTCTTCCTCCGGTTGTGCCCGACTGCCTCCATGAAACGTTCGATCATCCTGCTGACCCTCCTCTTGTGCTGCTGCTGGACCGCCGTTTTCGCCGACGACAGCAAGCAGGAGCGCGACACCTACAAAGATCTGGAAACCTTTGCCAATGTCCTCACCCTGATCCAGCAGTACTATGTGGACGAGGTGGACAGCAACAAGATCATCACCGGCGCGATCAACGGCATGCTCGGCTCGCTCGATCCCCATTCCGCCTACATGACGCCGGAGGACTTCAAGGATCTGGAAGAGGAGACCTCGGGCAGTTTCACCGGCATTGGCATCGAGATCACCATTCGCGACAACGTCCTCACCGCGGTTTCCCCGATCGAGGGCACCCCGGCGGAGCGGCAGGGCATCCGCAGCGGCGACCAGATTGTCAAGATCAACGGCGAGATGACCAAGTCGATGACGCTTATGGAGGCGGTCAAGAAACTGCGGGGGGAGAAGGGCACCTCCGTGACCATCACCATCCAGCGCGAGGGCGTCAAAGAGATCCGGGACTTCACCCTGGTACGTGAGGAGATCCCGCTCCACTCGGTCAAATACGTGGAACTGGAACCGGGCTTTGCCTATGTCCGCGTCTCCAACTTCCAGGCGAGCACGACCAAGGACATCCGGGGGGCGCTCAAGGATCTGCGCAAGAAACAGCCTATCCAGGGGCTGGTGCTCGACCTGCGCAACAACCCGGGCGGTCTGCTCGACCAGGCGGTCAAGGTCGCCGACATCTTTCTCGACAGCGGCGCCATCGTTTCCACCAGAGGCCGGGACAAGAAAGAGCAGATGCTCTTCGAGGCCCACCCGGATTCCAATCAGGGCCACTATCCCATGGTGGTGCTGGTCAACGGCGGCTCGGCCAGCGGCTCGGAGATCGTGGCCGGCGCCCTCCAGGATCACAAGCGGGCGATTATCCTCGGCACTACCACCTTTGGCAAGGGTTCGGTGCAGACCATCCTGCCGCTGCCCGACGGTGCGGGTATTCGCCTGACCACGGCCAAGTACTACACCCCCAGCGGCGATTCGATCCAGGCCACCGGCATCAAGCCAGACATGGTGGTGCCGTTCTCCGCCTCGGCTGACAGCAAGGACGAGGCCAGTCAGACCATGAAGGCGATCCGCGAGAAGGATCTGCCCCGTCATTTCAAGAATGACGGCGACGGAGGAAAAAAGACAGGGGCCGAGGAAGATCCGGAGGACGAGGGCGGCGACAGCGAGGAGCGGCTGCGGACCATGGAAGACATTCAGCAGGTGGCCAAACGGCTGGAAGGAGACAACCAGCTGCGCACGGCCCTGATCGTGCTCAAGGGCCTCAATCTCGCCACCGGGCATCAGCAGCCAGCGAAACAGTAGCCGGGCTCGCACCCGTTACGGGCGGCGAGACCGCTTCGCGCTGGACCGGGCGTTCAGCCCAAGCCCAGTTCCTTGAGCAGGTTGATCTTGCCGGTCCAGTTCTTGCTCACCTTGACCCAGAGGTTGAGCCGCACCCGGCAGTCCAGGAGCCGCTGCAGGTCGGCGACAGCGCTGGTGCGGATTGCTGCCAGCATCGCGCCTCCCTGACCGATGAGAATTCCCTTTTGCGACGCTCGCTCGACCAGGATGGTCGCCTTGATGACCACCGGCTTGCCAGGTTCCCCCTCCTCAAAGGCATCGATGATCACGGCGGTGGAGTAGGGCACCTCGTCACGGGTCAGCAGGAAGATTTTCTCACGGATGATCTCCGAGGCGATGAACCGCTCGGTGGCGTCGGTGGGGATGTCGTCTGGGTAATACTGGGGTCCTTCGGGCAGGCGGGCGACCAGTTCCGCGGTAAGGACGTCGACGCCCTTGCCCTGCAGGGCCGAGATCGGCACCTGGGCCGCAAAGGGGTGGAGATGCTGGTACCAGTCCATGACCGGCAGCAGCCGATCCGGGCTCAGCAGGTCCATCTTGTTGAGGGCCAGCACCACCGGGGTCTCGAGCCCGGCCAGATAGCCCCGGAACTCCTCGGCCCGTCGTTCCAGCCGCTGTGACGCCATGTCCGTGCAATCCACAAGAAAGAGAACCACGTCCGCCTCGTTCAGACTTTCCATGGCGACGCGGACCATGCGCCGGTTCATCTCCTCATGTGCCTCGTGCAGGCCCGGGGTGTCGAGCAGGATCATCTGATGGTCCTCGCCGGTGACGATGCCCATGATCCGGTTGCGGGTGGTCTGCGGCCTGGGGGTGACGATGGCGATCTTTTGCTGCAGCAGATGATTGAGCAGGGTTGACTTGCCGGCATTGGGCGGGCCGATGATGGCCACCACCCCGGAGTGATGCGGTTTCTGGCTCATGTGTGTTCCTTGCCGGGGATCGTCCTGGCGGGAGAAAGAAGAAAACAATTACAAAGCGGCGCAATCCTGCTATCGACGTTCACGAACAATGACCCCAGCATCAGGCCACAGACTCTTCTTATGATTTCTCTCGGCAGCATTATCGAATACATGGACGGCGGCAAGTTCTGCTGCGGGCTGGTCACTGCGGTCGCCGACCGCAAGCTCCAGCTGATCAGTCAGAACGGCCGGG
>CAZFPV010000049.1:0-9644 GCA_964521155.1 uncultured Desulfobulbus sp.
GTCGGGTGGTTGTGTATTTCCTTCAATGGATCCGGATGTTTCCCAACGTTGCCGCAGTCGCCGCAGCTCCCGAGCAGCAACTGATCAAGGCCTGGGAGGGGCTCGGCTATTACAGCCGGGTGCGCAATCTGCGGCGTGCTGCCCAGATCATCATGGAAACCCACGGGGGCAAGATTCCGGATACCAAGGCCGATCTGCTGGCCCTGCCGGGTATTGGCGCCTACACCGCGGCCGCCATCCTGTCCATCGGCTTCAACCGGCCGTATCCCCTCATCGACGCCAATGTGGAGCGGCTCTTTGCCCGCTTGGCGGATCTGGATATGCCGCTGAAACAGGGCGCGGGCCGGCGACTGCTGCAGGCCATGGCCGAGGCTCTGCTCAACCGTGACCAGCCTCGGGCCTGTAATCAGGCGCTGATGGAGTTTGGCGCCCTGGTGTGCACACCGAAAAACCCAGCCTGCAGCAATTGTTCACTCCGCTCCGGCTGCCAGGCGTACAAAGCCGGCACGGTCCCGCTCCGCCCTCTGCCAACCCCGGGCAAGCAGCGCATCGACATTGTCATGAGCTGCGGCATCATCATCCACCAGGGCCGGTGTTATATCCAGCAGCGGCTTCCCGATGACATCTGGGGCGGCCTGTGGGAATTTCCCGGAGGCAGTCTGGACGCGGGCGAGACTCCGGAGCAGGCGATGCGGCGCGAGATCATGGAGGAGACCGGGTTCGCGGTCGGGGCCGCCCGGCAGTTCAGGTCAGTGGTGCATCATTACACCCGCTACCGGGTCACGCTGCACAGTTTCTTCTGCACCCTTGCCTCCGCCTCCACGGTCCCGGTTCTGCATGCAGCCAGCCAGTATCGATGGGCCAGTCTGGACGAACTGGCGGCCCATGCCTTCCCCGCCGGTCATCGACAGTTGATCGCCTTCATGACGCCTCGTCATTTTCAAGTCGCATAAGTATTGGATTATTTCGTTTTCCGGGGTGAAAACTCGGAAAAAGAAGAGGTCGTCCGGGGTAATTCCGCCTTGCCGGAAATTTGTTTGTTGGATTTGGGAAACAATGGTAAAGAGTGTTTATCCCTTTTTACCCTGTACTGCTCCAAGAGGTTTTCGTGACAGTGAAACCCATTGAGTCCGGTTGTTTTCAAGATGAAATCAGCCGACTGAGCACCAACTGGAAGTCCCTGCTCGATGCCATGCCGGAGATGGTGCTCCTGCTGAATGGCGACGGTGAGGTACAGTACTTGAACCGCAGTGCCCAATCGTGTTTCGGCGCGACTGTTTCCAGTCAGGTGCGTGAAGATCTCATACAAACCAGCCGCCAGTGTCCGCTTCCCAATCGGGTGGGCAAGGCAGGGCGCCTCGCGAGCAATCAACTGGTGGAAACGAACGTCGGTTCGCTTGCTGTGGAATACTCCTGCGTGCCTTTTGTCGGCTACACTGGCGAAGACCTTATCATGCTGATCATGCGTGATGTTTCCCTGCGCAAGGCGCACGAGCGCGAACTGCATCAGTTTAATACCAACATCGAGGGCATCCTCGAGAAGAAAATCGCAGAGTTGCAGTCGAGCGAAGAGATGCGCCTGGGACTGCTCCGGCAGGTAAACAGCCTCAAATCCCAGCTTGGGCATTACCACAAGGCCGACAAGATGATCGGCAGCAGCCGCAAGATGCGCGAACTGCGGGAGATGATCCACCAGGTGGCCGGGTCGGAAGCGACCATCTTGATCACCGGCGAATCCGGCACCGGCAAGGAGTTGGCCGCCAATCTGGTCAAAGCGCTCAGTTCGAGGGATGAACGCCCCTTTCTCAAGATCAACTGCAACACCATCAACGATTCGCTCCTTGAAAGCGACCTCTTCGGCTATGAAAAGGGCTCGTTTACCGGGGCGGATGCCCGGAAGATTGGCAAGTTCGAGATTGTCAACGGCGGCACCATTTTCCTCGACGAGATTGGCGACATCAGCCCGAGAATGCAGGCCTCCCTGCTCCGGGTGCTGCAGAACGGAGAAGTCTTGCGGGTGGGCGGCACCGAACCGGTCAAGGTCGATGTCCGGGTCATCGCCGCCACCAACGTCGATCTGTCCGAAGCGGTGAAGGAGAAATCCTTCCGCCTCGACCTGTATTACCGGCTTAACATCATCAACATTGAAATGCCGCCCCTGCGCGAGCGCAAGGAGGACATCGTCGAGTTGGTGTCGCACTTTGTCCAGCGATATCGGACAGCTTTCAAGAAGGAGATCGATTTTGTCCCGCAGTCGGTGATCAACCGATTGCTCCAGCACGACTGGCCGGGCAATGTGCGAGAGTTGGAGAATCTGATCCAGCGGGCGGTGCTTATGGCCAAGGGCAAGATGATCACCGAGAAGGAACTGTTGTTTGATCATCATGCCGCGACAGGAGCAGGCCAGCAGGATGGATTGAATATAGAGGGAAAACTCGGGGTCATGCCGTTGAAAAACATCCTGGCCGAATTGGAAAACGAGATCATCGTCCAGTCGTTGCGCAAGCATGACGGCAATGTCAATAAAGTGGCAGAAGAACTGCAGGTCGGAAAGACAGCGCTGTATGACAAGATGAAGCGCGGCAACATCTCTGCCAAAGCAATCAAGAGAGGGTGAGGGGCCGCCGTTCAAGCGGTTGCTAGGTCGCGGACGTTCTGTTGCAACATGTTTGCGATATAACGAGGCCGCTGAGTTGGTGTCGTTGAGCCGTCCGGGTACACTCCCTCTGGGGCGTCTCGTCTGTCACGATGTGGGGAGTGTCCTCTTCAGTATTCGGATCGTTTCTTGCATAGCCAATTAGGTCAGACTTCTTCCATTGGTGAAACAAGACATGGCAAATATTGATGATGACGATCTCAGCTTAGAGAGTGAGTGTTATTACTGGGATGCGCGGGTAAAAACATGTCGGGCCAATGCTGGAGGCCTGTTTCTGCCTACGCCTGAACATATTGATGCATACTGCCTCTCGGAAAGTCATCCGTCGTGCCCGTACTATCACGACTTCATGGCACAACCGGACGACGAGGCAGGAGTACAACAGCTCGACGACCGTCGCCGGTATTCTCGGGTGACGGGGAAATATCCTTTCCAGATCAACGCGTTATCTGCTGGATTACAGGTCGGTCGTCCCGTACATGTGTCGGCGTCGACCATTGATTTCAGTATGGGAGGCGTCCGGTTCGAAACCGACCAGTTGCTCCCGGTGGACGCCCTGGTCGAGTTTACCATGGCTGGCAGCTACTCCAATCTGATGACCAGCGGGGCCGGGCTGGTGAAGTGGTGCAAGGCGCGAAAAGCCTTCAGGGTCTACCATGTGGGCGTCTCCTTTGTTGACAAGGGAGCAGTGGACATCTTCCGATCGGATTTCAATCTGGAGCATTCATGATTTCTTTTTCGCGGAAAATAGTTTCTTTTTTGCGGAAATTTCTTAAAGTTTTATTGTTATTGTGATGCCTTCCCATCAACGCCTGCCGATGGCTTGAGCCTATTCCGCTCGCCTCGCCTGCAGGATCGCCGTTTTTCCTCCCTCAATCCGGACCACGCAAGCAGGCACTACTGAAAGTCGGTGAGGTCTGCTGCATTCTCCTTGTCAAGCATCGTCCTCTTCCCCTATAGTTGCACTTTCTTCCCAGTTTCCCTCATTCGGCAGGGCAGAGTGGCATGATCCCGGGCGTCTGTCAAAAAATGATCGGCTGTGCTTTGCTCGTCGGCTGGCTGTTCGTGGGTACAGGGCCGGTACTGGCGCTGGAGCCGGCCGAGGTGGCGGTGATTGCCAATGTCCGCTCGGCTGATAGCCTGGCCTTGGCCGAACACTATCTGCAGGCGCGGCGCATACCAGCGGACCATCTCATCCGCATTGACACTGCCACGGACGAGCGTTGTACGCGAGCAGTTTACGAGACGGAGATACAGAGGCCGGTGCGCGCCGCCCTGTCCGAACTGCTCACCCGCCAGCGTATCCGCTGCCTGGTGGTTCTCTTTGGCGTGCCGCTGGCGATCGAGCCGGTCGCCG
The DNA here is from genome assembly GCA_964521155.1 of uncultured Desulfobulbus sp. Taxonomy (GTDB): domain Bacteria; phylum Desulfobacterota; class Desulfobulbia; order Desulfobulbales; family Desulfobulbaceae; genus Desulfobulbus. The sequence goes on from CAZFPV010000049.1 coordinate 4,014, forward strand.
CCGTGGAGGAAGAGGAGGCTGTCGCCGAACTTCGGCGAAAAATCGGTGTCCTGACCAGGGAACAGGAGGGGGCCAAAACCCCGCGCCTGGAGGCTATAGAGCAGGAGCGGCGCCAGCTGGAGCAGCAACTGACCCGATTGCAAGCGATGGGCGACCAGGCTGCGGTCGACTCCGAGTTGGCCCTGGTTCTGAGCGGCGAGTATCCCCTGGCCGGTTGGCTGCCCAATCCCTATTTCCTCGGTTTTCAGCGGCAAGCAACCCGACTGAACAAGGACGAGGTGCTCATCGTCGGCCGACTGGACGGCCCGAACCTGACCACGGCGAGACGATTGATCGACGACAGCCTGTGGGCCGAACGCGAGGGGTTGCAAGGTCGGGCCTGCTTCGATGCCCGCTGGCCCCGGCCGGTGGCGACAGGACTGCAAGGGTATGCCTTGTATGATGCGGCCCTGCATGCGGCCGCCGAAAGCCTGCGCGCGAGCGGCCGCATGGCTTCAGTCCGGCTCGACGCCAACGAGGCCCTATTCCAACCGGGAGATTGCCCGGGCACGGCCCTGTACAGCGGCTGGTATAGCCTGGGCCGCTATGTCGGCGCCTTCACCTGGGCGCGTGGGGCGATCGGCTATCACATCGCCAGCGGCGAATGCATCACTCTCAAGCGTCCAGAGGAGCAGGGTTGGTGCAAGCGTCTGCTTGAGGAGGGGGCGGCGGCCACCATCGGCCCGGTCAACGAGCCCTATGTCCAGGCCTTCCCCCTGCCGGACCTGTTTTTCTCCACCCTGGCCGATGGCTACCTCAGCCTTGGCGAGACCTATCTGATTACTCTGCCGTTTCTCTCCTGGCAGATGATTCTGATCGGCGATCCCCTCTACCAACCGTTCAGGCCCCGGTAGGCAACGGACCTGTTCGTTTTCTCCGCCCTGCCAACTCAGCCATGGACATGCGCTTTCTTCGTCAAATCTTTTCCCCCAGGATGCTCGTCGCCCTGCTGATGGGCTTTGCCTGCGGCGTGCCCCTGCTGCTGACCGCTTCGGTGCTCCAGGCCTGGATGACCGAGGAGGGCGTCAATCTCGCCGTCATCGGACTGTTCTCCCTCGTTGGCCTGCCCTATACCCTGAAATTCCTCTGGGCCCCGATCTTTGACCGCTTCGCCCTGCCGTTGTTTGGCCGGCGCCGCGGCTGGATGCTGGCCATGCAGGCGGCTCTGGTCGTTGCCCTGGTGTTGCTTGGGCGGACCGATCCCGGGCATACACCCTGGCTGGTTGCCATGGCTGCCTTTCTGGTCACCTTCTTTTCCGCCTCCCAGGATGTGGTGGTCGATGCGTACCGGCGCGAGGACCTGCGCGACAACGAACTCGGGCTGGGTAGCTCGCTTTATGTCAACGGCTATCGCATCGGCATGCTCCTGGCTGGCAGCGGCGGCCTGATCCTGGCCGACCATATCGGCTTCCGATCTGTGTATCTGCTGATGGCCGCCTCGTTGCTGGTGGGCGTGCTCACCACCCTGCTCTGCCAGGAACCGGCTGTGGCCGAAGGCGCACCGACCAGTTTCCGGGAAGCTGTTGTTCAGCCCTTTGTCGAATATTTCAGTCGCGACCAGGCCCTGCTGATCCTGGTGTTTATCCTGCTCTACAAGATCGGCGACCAGATGGCCTCGACCATGACCACGCCCCTGTATCTGTCACTGGGATTCAGCAAGACCCAGATCGGCGCCGTGGCCAAGCTGTTTGGTTTTTGGGCCACCGTTGCCGGAGGCCTGGCGGGCGGGATCGTGCTCCTGCGGGTCGGCATTGTCCGCAGCCTCTATATGTTTGGCTTCCTGCAGGCGGTGAGCACCCTGGGCTTTACCTGGCTTGCCTTGGCTGGCAACAGTTTGCCCGTGCTGGCGACAGTGATCGCCTTCGAGAACCTGAGCAGCGGTATGGGTACCAGCGCCTATGTGGCCTACATGGCCTCGCTGACCAACAAACGGTTCACTGCCACCCAGTACGCCCTGCTTTCCAGTTTCATGGGCATTCCCAGGGTTCTCGCCTCGGCGCCCACCGGCTGGCTGGTCGAGACCATGGGCTGGGCGGTGTTCTTCCTCGGTTGTGCCCTGATCGCCCTGCCTGCCCTGCTGCTCCTGCCTCGAGTGACGGCGGAATAGCGGCCGTTGCTGCAAGAACGTGTTGAATTCCGATACTGTTGCCATTAGTGTATAGGCATATTGCCTGCACTTCCCCGCCAACCCGTCCGGATCGCCATGGCCATACAAATATACAACACCCTGAGCCGTAAAAAAGAGCCCCTGCAACCCCTGGAGGAGGGGCATGTCAAGCTCTACGTCTGCGGCATCACCTCCTACGACTACTGCCACATCGGCCATGCCCGTTCCGCCCTGGTGTTCGATATGGTGGTGCGATACCTGCGCCATCGCGGATACAAGGTGACCTTTGTCCGAAATTTTACCGATATCGATGACAAGATCATCAACCGGGCGGCCGAGCAGGGGATCGATCCTGCCAGCCTGGCCCTGCGCTTCATTGACGAATTTTACACCGACATGGATGCCCTCGGCGCCCTGCGACCCGACCTGGAGCCCAAGGCCACCGAGCACGTGGCTGAGATGATCGAGCTGATCGGCGCCCTGCAGGACAAGGGCCTGGCCTACGCGGCCGATGGCGACGTCTATTTCCGGGTGGAGCAGTTCGCCGGCTATGGCCGGCTGTCCGGCCGCAGCCTCGACGACATGCAGGCCGGGGCCCGGGTGGAGGTCAACAACCGCAAAGAGCATCCCATGGACTTCGTCCTCTGGAAAGGGGCAAAACCGGGAGAACCCAAGTGGGACAGCCCCTGGGGCGCGGGCCGGCCCGGCTGGCACATCGAATGTTCGGCCATGAGCCGGAAATACCTGGGCGAAACCTTCGATATCCACGGCGGCGGCAAGGATCTTGTCTTTCCCCATCACGAGAACGAGATCGCCCAGAGCTGCGGCGCCTCGGGCAAGGAGTTCGCCCGATTGTGGATGCATCATGGATTCGTCACCATCAAGGACGAAAAGATGTCCAAATCGCTGGGCAACTTCCTCACCATCCGCGACGTGCTCACCCAGTACGATCCGGAAGTGTTGCGGCTGTTCATCTTTTCCACCCAGTACCGCAACCCGCTCGACTTCACGGAAACCGCGCTCAGGGATGCCCAGTCCGGCCTGGATCGGATGTATGATTGCCTGTTCCGGTTGGCCAACCTGCCAGCAGAGGGTGGCGACGGACCTGCTGTGACAGGGGTCAAGGACCGCGCCGGTCTGGAGGCGCTGCAGTCGCGCTTCCACGAAGCCATGGACAACGATTTCAACACTGCCCAGGCTATCGGTCACCTGTTTGACGCGGTTAAGCTGAGCAACAAAGTGCTGGCGCAATTGCCCGAACGACCGACCGAGGGCGATCTGCGCCTGCTGGCGCAGACGGCCCAGACCCTGCGGACACTGGCCGGTGTGCTTGGCTTGCTTAATAAGGATCCGCGGACGGCAGTGGCCGACGCAAAAGCACGGATGCTGGCTGGAATCAACCTCACCGAGGAGGAGATTGCCGGTCTGATCGCCAAGCGCAACCAGGCCCGGGCAGCCAAGGATTGGGCCGCCTCGGACGAGGTGCGCGACTATCTGCTCAGCCACGGCATTGTCCTCAAGGACGGGCCCGAGGGAACGGTCTGGCAGGCAAAGTAAATCCGGGCTGGAACCCCCCGCAGAGGATTTCGTCAGGAGGTACGCTGATGACACGGATGCCGGCAGTTGCCGATCGGTTTTACCCCGCTGCCCCCTCGCGGCTGCTGGCCGCCATGGACAGCCTCATTCCCGCTGTGCCCGAAGAGGAGCGGCAGCAGGCCCTGGCCGTGGTCATGCCGCACGCCGGCTACGTCTATTCTGGCGCCACCGCCGGCCTGACCATCAGCCGGGTGCGGGTGCCGGCCACGGTGCTGATCATGGGGCCCAACCACCATGGCCTGGGTGCGTCCCTGGCACTGGGGACCGAGGACTGGCAGATGCCCATGGGCACGGCGCCGGTGGATCGGGAGTTGGCAGCCCTCATCCTTGCGCGATCCACCCTGATCGTCGAGGACCAGGAGGCCCACCGTCATGAGCACTCCCTGGAGGTGCAGGTGCCATTCATGCAGCACGAGCAAGCGCAGTTGCGGATTGTGCCGCTGGTGGTGTCGCATCTCTCCTACGCCGCCTGCCAGGCCGCGGCCCTGGAGTTGGCGGCTGCCATCAGGGAATACGGCAAGCCGGTGCTGATGCTTGCCTCTACCGACATGAGCCACTATGAAAGCCGCCAGGATGCAGCCAGGAAGGATCACCAGGCCATCGATAGGATCGTGGCCATGGACCCGCAGGGCCTCTATGCCACCGTGCTTGGCCAGCACATCACCATGTGCGGCGTCATGCCGACGACCATCACCCTCATTGCCGCCATGGAGTTGGGGGCGACCAGGGCCGACCTGGTCCGCTACACCGATTCGGGCGAAGCCAGCGGCGACACCGATCAGGTGGTCGGGTACGCCGGGCTGATTATCGCCTGAGCGGCGCCTGTCAGTTGGCCACGGGATATCGCCCCTCACGCCGCCCGGTATTGCGGCCGTTCTGATTTTCCCTTGACAACCGGACGCAATCCATCTATTTTCACCGCACTTCACGCCACTGGGGGATGGTCTAACGGCAAGACAGCGGACTCTGACTCCGCTTATCGGGGTTCGAATCCCTGTCCCCCAGCCAAGTAAATTCAAGCACTTAGCTCGATTAGAGTTAGGTGCTTTTTTCGTTTCAGGCTGGTTTGTACAACCCCTGTACAACTTTTTTTTATATTGTTGCTCCAGCCAGTAATCACCACCGCCCGATCTGTGCCGGTCTATAAGGCCTCGACCCAGCTGCTGGTGGAAAAGAGCGATAGCACCTCGCTCGTCGGCCAGAGCGTCTCTACGACGTTCGATTCCGAATTTTACGAGACCCAGCGGCAGCTCATCATCAGCCAGAACGTGGCCCGCAAGGACGTCAGGATGCTTGAACTGGAGAAAAACTGGCGGATCTAATAAATATCCCGACAAGGCCGGGAATGCGGCCTCTCTTGTTGGTACGGCCCAGACATGGTGAAATAGTTGCTACCCAAGGAGAACATCCAGGTCAAGCAGGTGAAGCAGAGCCGAATCATGCTTCTGGCTGGCAGGTTACCGGATCGCCGACGCAGTATGGAAAAGGCTTTGCAATGCCAATTGTTCGTGGCACCATGACACCACGGCGCACCTTGAGCAGGCGGCTTTCCTGTCTTGAGCGATATTTTGTGGTCTCGGGATACCCCATCTCAGGTTGGATGTGCGCCTGGGCCGGCAAACTGGCCCACGTGTTCTCACTCACCACCACAGTCCGTATCATTCCAACCCGATATGCCTCGCAACCTCGATGATCACTGAATCAATCAAGCCATGGGCATCCCGTTGGAATCGGTTTCGCGCTCTGCCTGCCGACCGGAAACGGCTCATCGCGCAGACAGCGCTCCTGGTCCTGATCAGTTGGGTCTCGCTCAGGCTCTTTTCCCTGCAACGTATTCTCCGTCGCCTGCATACACTTGCGCAGCAACCTCCGAGGCGCCCGCCATACAC
>CAZFPV010000050.1:0-9502 GCA_964521155.1 uncultured Desulfobulbus sp.
CGGCTATGGCGCCATCATCGTGCAGATGAACGTCGAGGACACTCGCAACGGCGTGGCCGAGTACGTGGCGGCCAAATACGGTGACCGCTGCATCGTCGAGCTGAAGTGGGGCCAGGGCGCCAAGGACATTGGCGGCGAGATCCAGGTCAGCAGCCTGGAGTACGCCCTGTTCCTCAAGGAACGCGGCTACATCGTTGATCCCGACCCCGCCTCCGCCGAGGTCAGGCAGGCCTTCGAACGGGGCTCGATCAAGGCCTTTGCCCGCCACAGCCGACTGGGCGGCACCAACTTCAACTCAGTTGACTTGGTGCGCGAGGACTTCATGAAGTCGGTCGAATATCTGCGCAGCCTGGGCTTCAAGCGCATCTCGCTGAAAACCGGCTCCTATGGCATGGAAGAGCTGGCCATGGCGATCAAGTTCGCCTCCGAGGCCGGCCTTGACCTGCTCACCATCGACGGCTCGGGCGGCGGCACCGGCATGAGTCCCTGGAACATGATGCAAAGCTGGGGCGTGCCCTCCATCAACCTGCACGCCAAGGCCTACGAGTACGCCTCCATCCTGGCAGCCCAGGGTAAGCGGGTGGTCGACATGGCCTTTGCCGGCGGGTTTGCCCTGGAAGACAGCATCTTCAAGGGTATCGCCCTGGGCGCGCCTTACGTCAAGCTGATCTGCATGGGCCGTGCCCTGATGATCCCCGGCTTCCTCGGCGCCAACATCGAGGGGGCGCTGCATCCCGAGCGGCGCGATCAGGTCAACGGCAACTGGGACAAGCTGCCGGCGAGCATCGCCGCCATGGGCCACACCCCGGATGAGATCTTCGCCTCCTATTTCGACGTACAGAAGCGGGTGGGCAAGAGCGAGATGAAGCACATCCCCTACGGCGCCATCGCCATGTGGGCCATGGCCGACAAGCTGGCCTGCGGCCTGCAGCAGCTGATGGCCGGAGCGCGGAAGTTCCGCGTCGACAAGCTCTCCCGCAACGACCTGTTTGCCGGCAACAGAGAAACGGCGCAGGAGACCGGTATTATCTTCATGACCGATGCCAAGGACGAAAGCGCGAAAAAGATCCTCTCCCTGTAAAAACGACAACACCCGGACAGGCGCTCTGGCCTGTCCGGGTGTTGTGATGACTCGGCGGGTTGGGGGAAGTTACCGAATCTTCACCCAGAACAGCTCCGCTGCAATCGTCCCCGTGTTCTCCCATTGCTCCGGCATGTCCTTGCCCAAGGCAATGACGTCGCCCGGCCCCGCCGTCCTGACCTGGCCGCGAATGCGCATGCTCAAATTGCCCGCCAGCAGGCATCCCAGTTCCTCGCCCTTGTGACTGAAAAAGTGGTGCGACAGCTTGCCGCCCGGCTGGATGCGCAGCAGATAAGGATCCGCGCCCACCGCCCGCCGGTCCGCCGGCAACAGCTGCACGCCCTCAATGGCTCCCTTGAAGGCCTTGTCAAAGGCAGTGCTGATCCCGCCGCCGGCGGAAAACACCCACTCCTCGCCCTTGCCGTCGCAGCCGTCGAAAAAAGAGCCCACCGGCACCGATAGGCTCTCGGCCATCCGCAGCAGGGCGGGTACGGACGGATAGATGTGATTCTTCTCCACCTGAGAGATGGTGCTGGGCGTGACGCCCATCATCTTGGCCAGTTCCTTCTGCGAAACTCCCTGCTGGCTGCGGACTGAGCGAATCCGGGCGCCGAGGTCGAACCGCCCCGGACCCAGGCGGGGGAACTCGAAAACGATGTCCGACTCCTCGCAGGTAAAGGCGTGCGACTCGTTGAGATGCCGACTGTGCCGCTTTTCGGCCTTGAGGATCTTCAGGAACGGCTTGCCATTTTTCACCGACAAATCGATGGCCACCTGGGCGATCTTGTTGATGTTGGCCTTGAGCCGGTTGGAATGGGCGTTGTTCTCGACGATCCAGTAGGCGATGGTCTCCAGTTCGTAGAGCCGCGGGCAGGTGCGGGCATAAAATTTAAGGACAGGATCCTCGCCGCCCCAGAGGTCCTGCATGCCGGTGAGACTGTCGATGATAAACCGGGTGTCGCCGTTCATGCTGCTGTGCAGGCCATAGATGGCGTCACTCACCTGGGTCGGATTGGCCGGGTCGTTCACCCGGATGACCTGATGGGGCCACTGGGCGCCGTCCTTTTCGTAAAACTTGTTGAACACCTCGGAGCGGTCGCCCTTGCCGTTGGTGAAACAGTCGAGGATGGTGAAGTTCTGGCTCTCGGCCAGCGGGCCGAGGAAGGACACCACATTCTTGGGCGAGCGGTCGAAGGTGACGTAGATGGTCGGCTGCTTCCTGGCCAGCGACTCGCGGATGAAGTACAGGCAGAAGGTCGAGGAAAAGCTGCCCGCGTCCTCATACCAGAGCACATTGTCGCCAATGTAGAGATCGCCGAGCAGGTTGTCCAGCTGGGGTATGCCGGAGGAAACCCTCCTCTTTTTCAAGCGTTCCGAGGTTGTCTGCTCCATGGTCACTCGCTGGCGTGGGCCATCAGCCGCATATAGTCGTCGTGTCGCGCGGCCTTGTCGTCGAGAAACTTGTTCTTGACGAAGCCGCAGGACCGATCCTTGCAATACGCACCCTTGGTGACGTAGTTGAGCACCATGGCCGGCATGTCGTAGTGGTGAATCGTGGCGTATTTCTTCAGTTTGCCGTCCTCGATGATCAGCACCCGGTTGACGTGGACATTATCCTCCCGGTTGTTGAGATACCGCAGCTTCTGATAGCTGCGCCGACCGTACTGCCCAGGGGGCACATGGTCGCTGACAATGATGATCAGACTCTTTTCGTCCATCTCGAGCAACCGCCTGACATAGTCGGCCACGGCCCCGGACCGGTAAAAGAACTGGTTGGCGGCCCGCTCCAGCTGGGGATCCTTGTAGGCGGAAAGCATCTTCAACACCTGCGGCCGCTTGCTCTCGTCGATGACGTGAGGAAAATGGCCATACACGGTCAGGAGGTAATTGAACAGCGGCGGCCCGTCGGTGTCCTTGAGAAAGGGCTCGATGAACTCCAGGTTCTGGGTAAACAGGTCGCCGTCATACATGTAGCCCATCTCCTTGGATGTATCACCGGTGGAGATGTAGGTGGTGCTGCCGCTGGCGTATTCCCGGGGAAAATACATGTTGGCAAAGCCGATGCCCCGGTAGGCGTTGGGGGTGTTGAAGAAGGCCGGCTTGTAGCTGTTGGAGGCCATGGTCTGGTAGCCGGCCAGCTGCAACGTGCCGGGCAGACAGTAGGCGGGCGCGCCGGTGAAACTGTTGAACTCCATCCCGGCCAGTTCCTGGAACGCGGGGACGCCGCAAAGCACCTCGAATTCGGCCTGGGAAGTCTGGCCGCCGACCACGGGCGAGATGGACAGCCCCATCCGGTTGCCGACCAACTTTCTGAATTCCGGATGATAGGGGTCGCGCGAATACTTGGCCGCCTCGAACAGGGTGGGATCGACGAAACTCTCCATCACCACCAGATGGACGTTGCGGTTGTTGCTGTTTTCGCGGATCCAGCCGGCCAGGGTTTTGGCCTTATCCTCGTATCCGGGCCGATCGCGGAAGGTCGCTGTGGTAATCTTGGTCATCTGCCGTTCGGCCTCGCGGTACATAACCATCATGAATCGGCCGTTGTTCTCGACGCTGACCGCGTCCGACCAGAACGGTATCTCCTGGCCAACCTTATGATAGTTCTCGATATACTGCTGGGGATGATACTCGGCGGCATAGATGAGCGCCGCCAGCGGCACGGCGCCGGCCAACACCAGCCAGAGTCTGCGGAAGTTGATCGACCAGAGGAAATAGGCCAGGGGCGCGGCCACGGTGACAGCCAGCAGGAGCAGCATCCAGGGGGTGAGCACGTTCAGCAGTTCGGGAACCATAGCTAGTTCGGAGACCCGGAAGACATTGCTGTACATCAGAAAATAGATGTCCTGTCCCAGGTAGGCGAGAAAGAGCGGCGTCGCCGCCAGCCAGGCCTGCCAGCGTGATGGCCGCAGGATCGTATTGAAGTAGCAGTACAGGTAGAAGATAAAGGTCAGCTCGAGATACTCCTTCCTGAACGCGAATGTACCGTCTTCCTTGAGGACCGTCACCCCGCCGAGGCCGCCGACGAGATTGATGATCAACGAATAGGCATACACGCCGAGGAAAAAGGCTGTATAGCGGTTGAACAGGAAAGACCCGACCCTGCTGGCGGCGAAACGCCAGTTCAGGGCAATTGCGGAAGAAACACCATTGGCCATCGGGATCGTGTCCGGCACGGACCCAAGGGTCCGGCTGAGAAGAGGGGGAACATAAAAAAGGGAGAGAATACTTCGCGAACAAGAAACACTTGCCCGGACAAACCATGCACTCTTAGTATTTTAATCATTCCCTAACTCGTCAACAATGAATTTTCATGACCTGCCCACCTTTCCCGGCCACAGGATCAGGCCGGGCGCAAGCTCTGGGCAATTCGGGAAGCTTGCGGTTCTCTCCGCCAGGCAAGGCCCTGAGCATACCGTGCCGTTTCGGGAGCCCGGTAGCCTGCTTTTTTCCGCCGGCCGTGCAAACCTGTTTGACAACCAATCCGTTGTTCTGTAAGGAAGATCACCGCTTTTCAGGCTGCCGGCCGGCAGCGTTTTCCAACCAGAAGGACAACAAACCATGACCTCCTCGCTCATTCAGCGCACCGCCTCCGCCTACACCTACCCCCTGCTGATCAAGAACCTCTTCCAGGCCCCGGTGGTGGACAACCCGGACCAGGAGATCGTCTACCGCGACCAGTTGCGCTACACCTATCGCGACCTGCGAGAGCGGGTCAACCGGCTGGCCGGCGCCCTGACCCGACTGGGCATCAAGGCAGGCGACACTGTGGCGGTGATGGACTGGGACAGCCACCGCTATCTCGAATGCTTCTTCGCCGTGCCCATGCTGGGTGCGGTCCTGCACACCATCAACGTGCGGCTGTCGGCCGAGCAGATTCTCTACACCATCGACCACGCGGAGGACGACTACCTGCTGGTCAACGACGAGTTCTTGCCGATCATCGAGCAGATCAAGGGTCGCATCGACACGGTCAAGCGCTTCGTCCTCCTGACCGACCTGGAAGAACCGCCCCAGACCTCCATCCCGCTCGCCGGCGAATACGAGGCCATGCTGGCCGAGGCCGCGACCACCTTCGACTTCAAGGATTTCGACGAGAACACCCGGGCCACCACCTTTTACACCACCGGCACCACCGGCATGCCCAAAGGGGTCTACTTCAGCCACCGCCAGCTGGTGCTGCACACCCTGGCCAACCTGGCCGCCTTCGGCACCCCGGCGGTGCAGGGCCGTTTCCACCAGGAAGACGTCTACATGCCGCTGACGCCAATGTTCCACGTCCACGCCTGGGGCCTGCCCTACGTCGCCTTCTCGCTCGGGGTCAAGCAGGTCTATCCGGGCAAGTATGCCCCCGGCCCGATCCTGCAGCTCATCGTCCGCGAGGGGGTGACCTTTTCCCACTGCGTGCCGACCATCATGCACATGCTCATCAACCACCCCAGCTGGGGCGAGCTGGATCTGTCCCACTGGAAGGTGTTGATCGGCGGTTCGGCCCTGCGCAAGGCCATGTGTCAGACGGTGCTGGACAAGGGCATCGACGTTTTCACCGGCTACGGCATGTCCGAGACCTGCCCGATCCTGACCGTGGCCCATGTCAACCGCCGCGACCTCACCACCGGGGAAGAAGTGGATATGCGCTGCAAGACCGGCCGGCCGATCCCGCTGGTGCAGTTGCGGCTGGTCGACGAGGCGATGCAGGACATTGTTCGCAATGAGGGCGAGGTCGGCGAGATCGTGGTCCGGTCGCCCTGGCTGACCCAGGGCTACCTCAAGGATCAGCGCAACTCGGAGAACCTCTGGCGCGGCGGCTTCCTGCACACCGGCGATGTCGGCAACATCAATGGGGAAAACTACGTCGCCATCACCGACCGGATCAAGGACGTGATCAAGACCGGCTGCGAGTGGCTGTCCTCGCTCGAACTGGAAGACATCATCGGCCTGCACCCGGCAGTGGCTGAGGTGGCGGTGATCGGCAAGCCCGATGTCAAGTGGGGCGAGCGTCCCCTGGTCCTGGTGGTGCCGAAGCAGGACGCCACCCCGCCCACGCCCCGGCAGATGGTAGCCCACATCAGCCAGTTCATCGACAAGGGGCTCCTGTCCAAACAGGCCATGCTGCTCAAGGTTAAAATCGTCGCGGCCATCGACAAGACCAGCGTCGGCAAGATCGACAAGCGCACCCTGCGGGAGAAGCACCTGTCTTGACGGGGATGCAAGCGTCGCGACCAGGGCGACCATGAACCTGCTCCTGCTCGAAGCCCACGAACTGATCAATGGCGAAGCGACCCTGACCGGGCGGCGGTGCGAGCACCTGCTGCAGGTGCTGCGGGTGGCGGCTGGCGACACGGTGCGGGTGGGAGTGATTGACGGGCCGGTGGGCACGGCCACGGTACTAGCCGTGGAGCCTGGGCTGGTGCGGCTTACGGTGCATCTGGAATGCATGCCGGAAGCCAGTCCGCCGATCGAGCTGATACTGGCCTTGCCCCGGCCGATCATGCTCCAGCGCATCCTCAAGCAGGCCACCGTACTCGGAGTAGGCCGCTTTCACCTGATCCGCTCCCGGCGGGTGGAGAAATCTTTTTTTCACAGTCCGGTGCTGGCCCCGGACAAACTTCGCGCCCTGCTCCTGGAGGGCCTGGAGCAGGCCATGGACACCCGCCTGCCAGAGGTGACCATCCACCACCAGTTCAAGCCCTTTATTGAGGATGTGCTCCCCGGCATCGCCGGCCAGGGGCTGATCGCCCACCCCGATGCCGTCGGCTCGCTGGCCGCCCTGCCCCCCCCGGCCCTGTCAGGCCCAGTGCTACTCGCCGTCGGCCCGGAGGGCGGCTGGAGCGAGCATGAACTGCACTGCTTCGCCGAACGCGGCTTTCTGCCCTTTTCCATGGGCCGCCGCATCCTCCATGTGGATACCGCCGTGGTCAGCCTGCTGGCCCAGCTCCAGCTCCTCTACGACCTGCGCAGCCGCTGAGCGAGCTTGCCGCTCAGCAGGGTGAATTCCGGCAGCCGCAGCAGTTGCAACCCCGCCCCGTAGATTCCCGCCGCCACCCCGATCAGCAGCGCCAGGGCCGCGATCTGCAGCCACAGCGGTCCGGCCAGCCAGTGCCCAATCAGGTGCTGTCCTCCCCATATCACCGCCGACATCACCCCGGCGGCCAGCAGAATCCGCCCCAGACCCGCGGCCAGATAACCAAGGGGCAGGCCATCCAATTTACGAAACAGCACCCCGCCCAGGAAGAGAAAGTTGAGGATCATGGCGCAGGAGGTGGACAGGGCGATGCCCCGGTGCTGCAGCAGGTCGATCACCAGGGTGATGGTGAGGATGTTAACCGCCACCCCGAGGAAACTGGCGATCACCGGGAAGCGGGTGTTGCCGATGGCGTAGAACACCGGCACCATCACCTTGATGGCCGAGTAGGCGAACAGGCCGACAGCGTAATAGGACAGGGCAGCGGCGGTCTGGACAGTGTCGGCGGCAGTGAAGGCCCCGTGCTCGAAAATAAGCCGGATGATCGGTTCAGACAACAACGCCAGCCCCGCGGTGGCCGGCACAGCCAGAGCGAAAACCAGCACCAGTGAGGAGATAAAGGTCTGTTTGAGGCTGGCCATGTCCTTCGCCGCCGCCTGCCGGGCCAGCACCGGCATAATGGCAATGGAGAGCGCTACCCCGAACACGCCGATGGGCAGCTGCACCAGGCGGAAGGCGTAGTTGAGCCAGGAGACCGAGCCCTCGGCGCAGCTGGCGGCAAAGTTGGTGTTGACGAAGATGTTGATCTGGGTGGCCGAAAGGCCGATGGTGGCCGGCAGCATCAGCAGGAGGATGCGCCGCAGTCCCTGGTCGGTCGGGTTGAAGGTGAAGCGGAAGCGGAAGCCCACCCGACGCAGGGCCGGCAGCTGGATCAGCAACTGCATGGCGCCGCCGATGAGCGTGCCCCAGGCCATGCCGGCGATGGCCGGTTCGCCGAAGCGGGGAAAGAGCCAGGCCAGCGACAGGCCGCCGACGATCGATCCCAGGTTGAAAAAGCTCGAGGACAGGGCAGGCACGAAGAATTTACCCTTGGTGTTGAGCACGCCCATGACCACGGCCGCAAGCGATACGCAGCAGAGAAAGGGAAACATGATCCGAGTCAGCTGCACGGTCAGTTCAGTCTTGCCGGCAATCTGGCTGAAATCGGGCGCCAGCAGGTCCACGATCGGCCCGGCCAGGTACATCCCCACCAGAGTCAGGACGCTGATGAGGATGGCGAAGAAGACGAGCACATTACTCGCCAGCCGCCAGGTGGCCTCCGCCCCCCTGTTGGCGTCATACTCGGAGAAGACGGTGACAAAGGCGGCCGACAGCGCGCCTTCACCGAACAGGTCGCGCAGCAGGTTGGGCACGCGAAAGGCGACGACAAAGGCGTCCTGGGCAAACCCGGCTCCGAACAGGCCGGCAAAGACCTGCTCACGGATCAGGCCAAGCACGCGGCTGCACATCACTGCCAGGCTGACCGCCCCGGCCGAGCGGGCGATCCGGCCGGTGTCGCCGGAGGGTGTAGCGGTGGGTTCCGTAGCCATTGATCGATCAGGGTTTCAGCGGGTTCTCGCTTGACTTTGCAATATTAATACGAATATAACAGAGGCTGTTTTTTGGACCCGATGGTTACCATTCCCGCCGTGAAAGCGCGAGCGATTTTCCTCGTTTTTTTTGGCGGCATGGTCCCCGACTTCGAACGCAGCAGCCGTTTCTCTCACCGGAGGTATCCATGCAGGACGTACAGCAGATCAGGAATGTGATTCTACTCGGCCATGGCAACAGCGGCAAAACTTCCCTTGCCGAGGCGCTATTGTTCACCGCCGGCTCGCTGAAGCGGCTGGGCAAGGTGGACGAAGGCACCTCCGCCATGGATTTTGAGCCCGAGGAGGTCAAGCGCAAAATCACCATCGGTGCGGCCTTCAACCACCTGACCTGGAAGAAGAACGACGTCTACTTGATCGATACTCCTGGTGACGACAACTTTTTCAACGAGACCCGCTTCGCCGCCCAGGTAGCCGACAGCGCCATCCTTACCGTGGGCGCGGTCATGGGGGTGCGGCCCCAGACCGAGAAGTTCGTCGACCTGATCAAGGAGCACCACCTGCCCTGCCTGATCTGCGTCACCAAGATGGACCGCGAACGGGCCAACTTTGACAAGACCGTGGCCGGCATCAAGGAGGCAACCGGCCTCAACCCGGTGGTGCTTTATCTGCCCATCGGCGCCGAGGACCAGTTCAAGGGCCTGGTCGATATCGCGGCCAACAAGGCACTCATGTTCGTTGATGGCGGCAAGACCGAGACTGGCCCTGTGCCGGCGGATCTGACCGACGAGGTGGAGAGCTTGCGGGAGAGCCTGATGGAGTATGTGGCCGAAACCCAGGACGACCTGCTGGAGAAGTTCCTTGAGG
>CAZFPV010000051.1:0-7082 GCA_964521155.1 uncultured Desulfobulbus sp.
TTTCCGGCGCGCTCGACGACTATGCCCACCGGGTAGCCAACTGGTTGGTGGGCAATACCGAGACCTGCGCCACCCTTGAACTGACCATGCAGGGCGGCCGCATGGAGTTCCTGGCCGAGGCCGACATTGCGCTGACCGGGGCGCCCATGGGGCCGCGACTCAATGGCAAAACCGTGCGCCAGTGGTGCTCGCTGCGGGTGCAACCGGGCGATCGACTTGAACTTGGCTTTGCCCACAGCGGCTGTCGCACCTGCCTGGCCATCGGCGGCGGCATTGATGTGCCCGAGATCCTCGGCAGCCGGTCCACCTACCTGGGTGGGGGTGTTGGCGGTCATCAGGGTCGCGTGCTTGCCGCCGGCGACCTGCTCTGCCGGGGCGACGGCCCGCTGCTCGAGGCACCTCGGCATCTGACCTGGACCCCGATCTATCCCGAGACCGTTCTGCTGCGCGCCATTCCCGGGCCGCACGACGAGTATTTCCGCCAAAGCCTGGAGCCATTTTTTGCCGCCGACTTCCTGCTCACGCCCCAGAGCAACCGCATGGGCTGCCGCCTGGCCGGTACGGCCGTGGAGCGCGACCCGGGCGCGCCGGCCAGCATCGTCTCCGAGCCGGTCACTCCCGGCAACATCCAGATACCTGCCGACGGCCAGCCCATCATCCTGCTCGGCGAGCAGACCATCGGCGGCTACACCTGCATCGCCACGGTGCTCGCCTGCGACCTCTGGCGGTTGGCCCAGGCCCGACCAGGGAATACCATCCGGTTTGTGCGGGTTTCGCTCGCGGAGGGGTACGCGATCCACCGGGAGTGGAACGGGTTTCTCGTCGAGACCTGCAGGCTGCTTTCTGGCAAAGTGCCGTAAGCATGGAATGGTCGGGCAGGGTGCTCTCGGGCGCCGGAATTGTTCTTTTTTGATCACATTCCGCTCCAGTTGCTCCTCGGGGTCGGCGGGCAACGAAGCGAATTTGATGAAATGCTCAAAATTATAGGTAACTTTGTAAAATATAATGACTTTTCTTGCCAACATCTCTGCTGTTGGTGGAAAAAAATGATGATATGCTCAACAAAGGTGTGAGGGGGAAAGCACAACCAAGCCGTTCTTTTCTGCCTCATGATTGTTTGTATAAGAATAACAAAGGCCTGGGATGCGTGCCCCTCGGTGAGCAGAGGTGGCACGGTGTTTGTATCGAAGAGGGGTGATCAACAGGGCATGCGGTTTCTTCGGGGCGAGCGGGGAGGATCGTGTGCGCGCAAGGCGGAAGTCAGTCAATCCAACCATTCAAGAAGGAGAACTCGATGAAACGTATTCTTGCTGCAACTGTCTTTGCCGGTTTTCTGCTGACCCTGGGCGCGGCTCAGGTCACCGAGGCCAAGACCACCTTCGTCACCATCGGCACCGGCGGCATCACCGGCGTCTATTATCCCACCGGCGGCGCCATTGCCAACATGGTCAACGCCAAGAAGGATCAGTATGGCATCCGCGCCACGGTCGAAGCGACCGGCGGTTCGGTCTTCAATATCAACGGTGTCTTGGGCGGCGACCTCGAGTTCGGCATCGCCCAGTCCGACCGGCAGTTCCAGGCCTACAACGGACAGTCCGAATGGAAAGACAAGGGACCGCAGAAGGATCTGCGCTCGGTGTTCAGCATCTATCCCGAGCAGATCACCCTGCTGGCCGCAGTCGACGCCAAGATCAACACGGTGGCTGACCTCAAGGGCAAGCGGGTCAATCTGGGCGATCCCGGCTCCGGCAACCGCCAGAACGCCATCGACGTCCTCGAGGCTGCCGGCCTGCATTACGAGAAGGACCTGAAGGCCGAGAGCATCAAGGCCAGCGAGGCCGCGGCCCTGCTCCAGGACGAGAAGATCGACGCCTACTTCTACACCGTCGGTCATCCCAATGGCTCCTTCAAGGAGGCCACCGCCGGGACCCGCAAGGCCAAGTTCATTCCGATTACAGTCGTAGACGAACTGCTGAAGAAGACCCCGTACTATGCCAAGTCCTTCATCCCCTACGAGCTGTACCCGACCGCCGAGAACAAGGCCAACATCGACACCATCGGCGTTCAGGCCACCCTGATCACCTCGGCCAAGGTGCCGGACGAGATTGTCTACGCCATCACCAAGGAAGTCTTCGACCGGCTGGATGACTTCAAGAAACTCCATCCCGCCTATGCCTACATCACCAAGGAGAGCATGCTCCAGGGACTGCCCGCTCCCATCCATCCCGGCGCCATGAAGTATTTCAAAGAGGCGGGCCTGATCAAGTAACCTGTGCCGCAGGGATCGGCGCCGCTCCCCCCTCCGATCCTTGCCTGTTTGCCCGACCCGCACGGAACTGTATGCCCGCCATGCCGGTGGCTTTCCCTGTCACCGGCACGGCGGTTTTCCCGACAAGGGTATCACGACCACTCTCCATGGAGCGATAGATGCAGGCAACCATTCCCGAGATACGAGACGAAGGACTTGAAGAGGCAAGACGGATAGCGGAAGAGGAAGAGGGGATAGGCAGGAGACCGAAGGACTGGTCCCACTGGATCATCCCGACCATTGCCGCGAGCTGGTCGCTGTTTCAGCTTGCCACCGCCAGCTTTCTCCTGCTTGATTCCACCGTCACCCGGGCCATCCACCTGGCCTTTGCCCTGGTTATCATTTTCCTGAACTGTCCCACGTTCAAGAAGCCCCGGCTCGGGCTGGACTTCCTGTCAACCAAGGAGCGTATCCCCCTGACCGATTTTATCCTCTCCGCAGTGGCGTGTGTGGTGGCGCTCAACATCGTCATCGATCAGGCCGGCCTGGTTCAGAGGATGGGCAGTCCCAACCTGAAGGACATCGTCATCGGCATCACCCTGATCGCCCTCCTGCTTGAAGGGGCGCGGCGGGTACTGGGCGTGGCCATGCCGATCATTGCCCTGGTGTTCATCGCCTACTCGTTTCTCGGGCCGTACATGCCCGACGTCATTGCCTACAAGGGCGCCTCGCTCAACCGCTTCATCGGCCAGATGACCATGACCACCGAGGGCATCTACGGCGTGCCGCTCAACGTTTCGGCAACCATTGTCTTTCTGTTCGTGCTCTTCGGCGCCATGCTCGACAAGGCCGGCGGCGGACACTTCTTTATCGAACTGGCCCTGAGCCTGCTCGGCGGCTTCAAGGGCGGACCGGCCAAGGCGGCGGTCCTTGGCAGCGCCATGACCGGCATGGTGTCCGGGTCAAGTGTGGCCAACGTCGTCACCTGCGGCACCTTCACCATCCCGATGATGAAGAAAGTGGGGTACCCTCCCACCAAGGCTGCGGCCATCGAAACCGCCGCCGGGGTCAACGGCCAGCTGATGCCGCCGATCATGGGCGCCGCCGCTTTCATCATGGCTGAGTATCTCAATATCCCCTACTCGGACGTGGTCAAGGCGGCGGTGGTTCCGGCAGTTGCCATTTACGTGGCGCTTTTCTACATTGTCCACCTCGAGGCCTGCAAACTCGGCCTGAAGGGCATGTCGAAGGACAGCATACCGAATTTTCTCAAAACGATTGTCTCCGGTCTCCATTTTCTTCTGCCCCTGGCGGTGCTCATCTACGAACTGGTCGTTGTCCGCCATTCGCCTGACCTGGCCGCTTTCAAAGCCATCTGTCTCCTTTCCCTGATCATGCTCTGCCAGCATGCGGTCAAGGCCTTTCGGCGCAAGGAGCCGCTTGGTCCCGCCTTCAAACAGGGCATACTCGACATCGGTTCGGGACTGGCCGCCGGCGGCCGCAACATGGTCACCGTGGCCGCGGCCTGCGCCGCCGCCGGCATTGTCGTCGGCATCGTCGCCATGGGCCTGGGGCAACTGATTACCGCCGTGGTCTCCACCCTGTCGGGCGGAAGCCTCTTCCTGCTGCTGTTCATTGCCGCCCTGTGCAGTCTGGTGCTGGGCATGGGGCTGCCAACCACGGCCAACTACATCGTCGTCAGTTCGCTGATGGTGCCGGTCATCATCGAGGTGGGCGCTGAGCATGGCTTTATCGTGCCCCTGATCGCGGCTCATCTCTACTGCTTCTACTTCGGCATCCTGGCCGACGACACCCCACCGGTCTGTTTGGCGGCCTATGCGGCCGCAGCCATTGCCAAAGCCCCGACCATCGCCACCGGCATCCAGGGCTTTGCCTATGACATCCGCACTGCCATCCTGCCGGTGATGTTCATCTTCAATGGAGAGTTGCTGCTGTTGAACATCAATTCCTGGCCGCATGGGATCTTCATCCTGGTGATGACCTGCATTGGCGCCTGCGCCTTTGAATGTTTTGCCCAGTGGTGGTTCATCATCAAGCTGAAGGTCTGGGAAGCGCCGGTGTTCCTGTTCATCTGCCTGATCATGCTGCGGCCGGAGTTGGTAACCAAGTGGATGGGGATTCCTCCGGAGATGAAGTATAGCGGGTACGCTATCGGTATCGGCCTGTTTATTCTAATGTATTTCGTGCAGCGACTGCGGCGGAGCTGGTCCGATTCCGGACCCGTTACGGCGACGGCATAGTTCCCCCACAACAAGAGGACGGTATGGCAAGGCAGAAACTGAAAGAACTGGTGATCAAACGGGAGTGGTGCAAGGCCTGCGGCATCTGCGTCGCCCTTTGCCCAACGCAGGTTCTGGAGCAGGACGACGACGGCAAGGCCGTGGTGGTCAGGCCCGAGGACTGCATCTGCTGTAAAATGTGCGAGCTGCGGTGTCCGGATCTCGCGATAACGGTGCTGACTACCCAGGAAGGCGACCATGAAAAATAATATACGGTTTGTCCAGGGCAACGAGGCCTGCGTCGAGGGGGCGCTGTATGCTGGTGTTTCCTTCTTTGCCGGCTACCCGATCACTCCGTCGACAGAGATCGCGGAGCTGCTTGCCGAGCGCCTGCCGGCGCGGGGGGCGAAATTCATCCAGATGGAAGACGAGATTGCCTCGATGTGCGCCATCATCGGCGCCTCGCTGACCGGTCACAAGGTGATGACCGCCACCAGCGGGCCAGGCTTCTCGCTCAAGCAGGAGGCCATCGGCTACGCCTGCATGGCCGAGATCCCCTGCGTCATCGTCAATGTCCAGCGCGGCGGACCCTCCACCGGCAACCCGACCCACGTGGGCCAGGGGGACATCAACCAGGCCCGGTGGGGCACCCACGGCGACCACAACATTATCGCCATGACGGCCTCCAATCACCAGGATGTGTTCGCCATCACCGTGGACGCCTTCAACCTGGCCGAGACCTACCGTACGCCGGTGATCCTGCTGTTTGACGAGATCATTGGTCACATGCGGGAGCGGCTGGTCATACCCCAACCGGGTGAACTGGAACTGGTCGAGCGGCTGCGCACCTCGGTGCCCAAGGACGTGGACTACCATCCCTACCTGCCGCGTGAGGACGGCCGGCTGCCCATGTCCGATTTCGGCGCGGAGCACCGCTACAATGTCACCGGCCTCTACCATGACATGTGGGGGTTTCCCTCGAGCAATCCCAAGATCGTCAGCGGCCTGTTGCGGCACCTGATCGACAAGATCGACAACCGGGTGCACGAGATCACCCGCTACAAGGAACACTATATGGAGGGGGCCGAGTATGTGCTCGTCTCCTATGGCGCCTCGACCCGCTCGGCCATCCACTTGGCCAAATCGCGGCGAAACAAAGGGGAAAAGATCGGCGTCATCGAGTTGCAGACGCTCTGGCCCTTCCCCACGGGCATGATCCGGGAGAAATGCCGCGGCGCCAAGGCGGTTGTGGTGGTGGAGATGAACATGGGCCAGGTGCTGCAGCAGGTGCGGGCGGCGGTGGAGGATCCGGAGCGGGTGTTCCTGGCCAACCGGTTTGACGGCAAGCTGATCACGCCCACCGATATCAAGCAAATCATGCGGGTGATCCAGGGGAGGGGTATTTGACATGGCAGTCCACGATTATATTCGCCAGCGGTTTTTCCCGCACATGTGGTGCCCGGGCTGCGGCCACGGCACGATTCTCAATTCCCTGCTGCACGCGGTGGACGAACTGGGGCTGGACAAGAACAACCTGGTCATGACCTCGGGTATCGGCTGCTCGGCGCGCATTTCAGGCTACGTCGATTTCCACAGCCTGCACACCCTGCACGGACGGGCTTTGACTTTCGCCACCGGGGTCAAACTGAGCAAGCCGGAACTGACCCTGATCGTGCCCATGGGCGACGGCGACGCCCTGGCCATCGGCGGCAACCACTTCATCCATGCCGCCCGGCGCAACATCGACATCACCGCCATCGTCATGAATAACCGCATCTACGGCATGACTGGCGGCCAGTTCTCGCCGCTCTCCGGTCCGGGCATCCTGGCGACCACCGCGCCGTACCGGACCATTGACAACTTCTTTGACGTGGTCGAACTGGCCAAGGCCGCAGGCGCGAGCTTTGTCGCCCGCTCCACCACCTACCACGTGCAGGAATCGATCAGCATCCTCAAGAAGGCCATCCGGCACAAGGGCTTCTCGGTGGTGGAGATCCTCAGCCAGTGTCCCACCTATTTCGGCCGCAAGAACAAGATAGGAGAGGCGGCGCAGATGGTTGAGCAGTACAAGGACATCACAGCCAAGATCGGGTCCAAGGCCCTGGAGGAGAATCCCTCACTGATTCCGCGGGGCATCTTTGTCGATGTGGACCGGCCGGAATACTGTGAGGAATACGACAAGATCATTGCCCAGGCGATGAAGGGGGCGGGACGATGAAGCGAACGAGAATCGTGTTTTCAGGCTCGGGAGGCCAGGGCGTGATCACCGCGGCGATCCTGCTGGGCGAGGCGGCGGTGATCCACGAGGGGATCCACGCGGTACAGTCCCAGAGTTACGGCGCCGCCGCCCGGGGCGGGGCCACCCGCGGCGATGTCATTCTATCCGACGACGAGATCAACTTCCCGGTCGTGACTCAGCCTAACATTGTGGTCTGCCTGACCCAGGAGGCATACAACAGCTTTGCCCCGGAGATCCGGCCTGGCGGCACCCTGCTCGCGGATCAGCGATTCGTCAAGACCACCCGCAAGGTGGATGCCCGCCAGGTGGAATTGCCGATGTACGAGACGGTGATGCGGGAGATCGGCAAGCCCAT
>CAZFPV010000051.1:7182-9489 GCA_964521155.1 uncultured Desulfobulbus sp.
CAGGCGCATCCGCCCCTTCATGGCGGGTGACTGCACAGCGGCAATTGTGCGACAATCCTTCACGCGCCTGAACCTGACGATCTGCCCACGGGCAAGGACACAGCCATGAACCAGTTCACCAGCGTCACCGGCATCACCATGCCGGGGGCGGCCATCATTGCCAAGGCGCGGGAAGCCGGCCTTGACATCAGCCTGCTCTACGAGGCGGTGATTGACCTCTCTTCCCAAGGCCTGCAGACCGCGGGCAGCATCAACCTCGCCGCCGGCATCCTGCTCAACGATCTCGGCCTGCCTGGCTACTTTTTCAAGACCATCACCAAGGCGGCCCTGGTCAATCTGCTCCAGTTCATCGCCGCCAGCATCCGCGCCATCGACGGCCGCATTCGCCTGTGCGGGCGGGTGGCCCATGTCGATTTCAGCCTCGATCAGGGCGACAACGTACAGAAAGTGCGCATTGCCACCGAGGAGACGCGCGACAGCATGGAGGTCATGCTGGAGCAGACCATTTCCGGTCATCGGCGCGAGTACTATTACAGCCCGGAGAACGGTTACTACACCTACGTGATCCGGCCGGAGACCGTGGGCGACTATTCCCGGGCCGCGTTTGCCGAGTCGCGCTTTCTCTTCGCCCTGGCCGGCGACTATCAGGTGACGCCCAAAACCACACGGAAACGGTACGAGGAGTTCCTGCGCAAGGCGGAGCAGCAGGTGATTCCGCTGATCGACGTCTACAACCTGCCCGAGACCGGCGAGACCCGGCTGATGTTCAACTCCGATTTCGAGGAAGCCAAGCTACCGGTGTTCCGGAAGCTTCTCGCCGACCACGGCTTCGTCATGACCCGGGCCTACTGGGAGCCGTATCTGTCAGCCGCCGACGTGCCTTCCTCGATCTGCTCCCTCTACATCCAGGGTGAACTGCCCCGGAGTAAGGAGGCGGAACTGCTGGCCACCATCCGCTCCTTCCTGGCCTTTGCGGTCAAGAACACCGACCGGCTCTACCTCAAGGGTCAACTCAGCTTCGAGGAGATGCTTTTTGCCGGCAACGTCATCGACTTCACCCACCTGTTCATTTACAAGGAGAGCGAAAACGCCCTGGACCGGGAACTCTTCCAGGACCTGGACACCAAGGATCATCGTGAAACCTTCGCCAAAAGGCTGCAGAGCTCCAATCGCGCCATTTACGGCTATGCCCTGATCGAGGATCTGGTCAACAAGCATTTGGATCTGATTGTCTTTCTGCACAAGGTTTTTGCCGACAAATTCGACCCGCGCCAGCTGCGCCGGGCCACGGAAGAGGAGATCCAAGTCAAACGAGCGGAATTCGAGCGGATGATCGCCTCGCGCTTTCTCGACTTCAGCCTGGGCTATGACATCTTCTCGTTCATGTTCAAGTTCATCACCGCCACCCTGAAAACCAACTTCTACAAGGCGGAAAAACGTTCCTTTGCCTTCCGGCTCGACAACTCCATCCTCGATCCGCTGGTCTTCAGCCAGTTCGTGTTCGGCATCTTCTACGTTAACGGCCACTACGCCTGCGGCACCCACCTGCGGGCCGCGGACATCGCCCGCGGCGGGCTGCGGCTGTTGCGGATCACCCGCGCCAACTACGTCACCGAACTGGACAACGCGGTGCTGCTCAACTATGCCCTCGGTCCCAAGGCCCAGCGCATGAAGCACAAAGATATCTGCGAGAGCGGCTCCAAGGGCGTGGTCGTACCCCACCCGCAATACGGCGGCTACGGACGAGAGGCTCTGTTCGACTACACCGAGGGCATCATGGACCTGATCCAGCCCGACAGCGCCATCATTGACTGGTACGGTCGGCCGGAGCTGATCTTCTTCGGCCCGGACGAGGGCACGGCGCCGTTCATGGACGCGGTCTCCCTGCGGGCCAAGGAACGCGGCTATCGCCACTGGCGGACGATCACCACCGGCAAGAGTTTCGGTATTCCCCATGACGCCTACGGTCTCCTCGACAGCGGCGAGCTGTTTGGCCTGTTCGACCACGGCGCCGAGGGAGTGGAACTGCAGATCGAGGGCGCCGCGGTGGCGCGGACGGACGACATGGACGTCCTGTACGAGCGCATCGGCGGCCGGATCGCCACCAGCGGCATGACCACCACCGGCATCATGAGCGCCTTCCGCGCCCTGGTCGAGGCGGCCGGCGAGCGGGAGGAGACGCTCAACCTGATGATCACCGGCGGCCCGGACGGCGATCTCGGAGCCAACGAGATCCAGTGCTACCGGGGCCGGATCTGCCTGATCATCGACGGCGGATCGGTGCTCTTCGACCCTGACGGGCTGGAC
>CAZFPV010000052.1:0-9446 GCA_964521155.1 uncultured Desulfobulbus sp.
CACCAGCATGCCCACCGGCTCGACCGCGCCGGTGATGATGGCGTTGGTGGTCAGGGTGGTGCTGAGGTTGAGCGTCCGGACCCGGGCCGCGTCCTGGCCGACAAGAATCGCCTGCAGCACCTGGTTGATCGATTCGAGCAGGTTGTCATGGAGGGTGACGGCCTTGGCAGCGGCCACCAGCCGATTGCCGTCGACGAGCACGCCGTCGGTGTGGGTGCCGCCGATATCGATGCCGATGCGCATGGCGCCTCCTTGCCGAAAAAGGGAACGGTCAGGCCGGAGCAGCATCCTGCCGCGCCGGCAAATCAGTCAATTGTCTGGAATCCCTGATATTGCGCTAAAAACGTCGCTTTGCCCCCGTTGTGAAAGGCGGCCGGATCCCATTCACTCGCGGTCAACCGGTCGCGGAACTCGGGCTGGACCACATAACACTGCACCTGGGCCATGCTGCCGCTGGCGTTGCGGACCAGCACCGGCTGGCGAACGTACATCTCGCCCTCGAAGCGGTCCAGCCGAGCCCAGGCCTCGGAGCCAAGGCCGCGGTAGACGATGCCCGCTACCACCCCCTGTTCCGCCGGCACGACGCCGGGATACTGCTCGTCGCGGACGCACAGGCGGCAAAAGCCCGGCAGCACCGCAGACTCTGCGGGGAAAGTCGCCCCAGCCACTGCGGCCATAATATCCGCCCACATCAGCGAGCCGTAGGTGAACAGGGCGTCGGCAACGGGAAGGTTGGTCATAGCGCAGTGCCCGTCTGCTGGTTCATCCCAGGCTGTTCAATACCTGGGCAAAGGCGAACTTGACCTGGGGCTGGAAGCAGACCATGTATACCTCTTTTGGCTTGCCGTGCTTGTCGAGGAAGCTCTGGATGGTGTCCAGGGCGATATCGGCGGCATCGTCGATGGGAAAGCCATAGGCGCCGCAGCTGATGGCGGGAAAGGCGATGGACGCGATATTGTTGGCAAGCGCAAGTTCCAGGCACTTGCGGTAGCAACTGGCCAGCAGGGCCGGCTCGTTGGCGTTGCCGCCTCGCCAGATCGGCCCCACGGTGTGGATGACGTGCTTGGCCGGCAGGTTGTAGCCCTTGGTGATCACGGCCTGGCCGGTCTTGCAGCCGCCGATGGCACGGCACGCCTCGAGCAGTTCAGGGCCGGCGGCACGGTGGATGGCCCCGTCGACCCCGCCGCCGCCCAGCAGGGTTTCGTTGGCGGCATTGACGATGGCATCGACCTTGAGGGTGGTGATATCGGTTTCAATCAGCTTGATCATACGGGTCTCCTTCCATGCGTTCTTCCGGTGTTGTCCGGGTTGTGACGTCGTGGGCAAAGGCGGCTGCCGAAGCCAGTGTTGTTCCCGCTTTGGCTATTGTATCACACAAATACCTGGTAACCAGTTGAAAATGCATCCGATGCGGGCGAAAGGCGATGGCTGGGTCCTGATTTCGGCACAAAGTGGTACAGGTCAGTGTGCGCAATCGGCGACGCGGGCGCAATTATTTGGCGGCAGGCGCCTTGCTCGGATGATAGTTTGAAGGGATCGACCCACGCCTTGCGCATGCCGGTATCGGTCCTATAGTACCAGGAAAATAAGGTGTAGCCGTCCGTCAGCGCAGCCGCCCTCGTGGCTTCGGGACCGGAGTTGGACGTGGTCCATCGGGTGTCAGATCTTTCCTCCATCGTTCAATGGTGAGGTGCTATCATGAAGAGCAATCCTGTTGCCTGGTTTGAGATCTACGTGCAGGACATGTCCCGGGCCAAGGCGTTCTACGAAGCGGTCTTCCAAGGCACGCTGACACGCTTGGCAAATCCGGACTCGGAAGGTTTTCCTGAGATGGAGATGTGGGCGTTCCCCTCTTCCATGGAAGAGTACGGAGCACCGGGTGCTCTGGTGAAGATGGAGGGATGCTCTTCAGGTAGCGGCACGCTGGTGTATTTCGCCTGTGATGATTGTGCGGTTGAGGCAGCGCGTGCGGCCTCGAATGGAGGCAAGGTCGTTACGGAGAAGATGTCAATCGGCGAATATGGTTTCATTGCAATGGTGTCTGACACCGAGGGTAATGTGATTGGCCTTCATTCCATGCAATGAGCCCCAGGACTATGCATTCCAGCAGTTCACCTTCGGCGGCTGCTCTATGTGTAGGTTCATCGTGGAAACAAACGTGCCTGGCACAAGGAGGAACCATGAACAATCGATGGAGCATACTTGCGGCGGCAGCGGTGCTGTCGCTCTGCGGAACGGCCCGGGCTGGCCTCAGCGTGCCCATGCACCTGGTGGACAATCAGGGCATCAAGCAGCAGGTGGGGACGGTCGATATCAGCCCTTCGCCGTACGGGCTGGTGTTCACACCGGCGCTTGCCGGCCTGCCGCCGGGGATGCACGGATTCCATGTCCATGAGAATCCGAGCTGCGCCCCCAAGGACAAGGACGGCACAATGGTCGCGGCCCTGGCTGCGGGCGGTCACTATGACCCGGGCAAAACCGGTCGCCACGGGCTGCCCTGGGGCGATGGCCATCTCGGCGATCTGCCGTCCCTGTATGTGGACAGCGCGGGTGCGGCCACCACTCCGGTGCTGGCGCCCCGGTTGAAACTTGAGGATGTCAAGGCACGGTCGCTGATGATCCATGTTGGCGGGGACAACCATAGCGACCATCCCCAGCCCCTGGGTGGTGGCGGGCCGCGTCTGGTCTGCGGCGTCATCGAGTAACCGGGAGGGCCTGATACAAAAGAAAAGGGCGGGGATAGCCCCGCCCTTGTTTGTTGTCACAGGCGATTGGAAGAGCCGTTGCCGCTTGAGCAGTTCTCCCGGGTCTTGCAACAGGCCGGATCAGTTGCCGGTTTCCAGCAGCCGGGTCTGCACCTCGATAATCTGCTCCAGGAGGCCCGCGGTCAGGTCTGCCCGCTGCTGCATCATCTGCCGGCACATACCCATGCCGCCCATCGCCATCATGCCGCCCTCACCGCCACCCATCATAGCGCCATGTCCTTCGTGTCCCCCCTGCATCTTGGGACAGCCGCCGGCCTGGATTTTGGGGCATTCACCTTGGCCGGCCATCGCGGCTTGACCGTGGCCTTCATGCCCGCCCTGCATCATCGGACACTTGCCCATCTGCATCATGGCCCCGCCACCGCTCACCTTGAGCTGGGCGACCGCCCTGGTCATGGTCGCCAACTGAACATGCAGCAGGCGTTTGCGCTCCGCCGGTCCCGGCGCGGCCTTGACCGCGGCCATACCGGCGCGCATCTCCTCGATCAGGGCCGTGATGGCCTCGCTCTGCTTGCTCATCTGGCTCATGTCATGCGCGGGCGCCTCGACAGGGTCATCCCCGGCCATGTCATGTCCGGCATGGGCCGAGTGATCCATCTCCGCCGGCGGCGCTGCCTGCGGTTGTGCCATGCCATGGGCGGAATGATCCATGGCTGCGGGCGGCAATGTGGTTGCTGCCTGATCCTGGGCGGCCATCAAGACTGAAGCGCTGGAAAACAGGAGAAAGGCAAGAGTGAGGGGAAGTAGGTGCAGGTTTTTCCTTGTCGTCATGTTCGTCCTTGGAGATATGGAGGAATAAAAAAAATTGCCTGGACATAGTGTAAGAGGGGCGACGGTGAAGTCAAGCGCGAAAGAACCACGTTGTGGTTGTTTTGATCCTGCGAACGCCTTCTGCGAAAAGGTATTTTCCGATATGCTACAAATGGCATTCCGCAGCCTCCATCGTGGTGTTCAGGGATTTTGACAGTTTGGCTGTCCACGAGAGAGTTTCGGCCTTGCCGGTGGTCCCAGATCAGCAGTATGATGGAAAACTGTTGTGTTTTGCGGCGTCCGTCCGCAGGGTCGCGCCGCCAGGCTATTCATTGTCACCAAGGAGAATATATGCGCCCGAAAAGTTGGTTCGTTTTGCTGTTCATCCTGCTGTTCGCCGTCACCAGCTTTGCCCAGGAGGCCGAAGTCGATGTCAAGGGCTCGAAGGATTATCCGCTGATGTCGCGCCTGCCTGGCTATTTCATCACCGAGTACACGGTCAACGATTTTGACAGCTACACCTCGCCATATATTGACAAGGACAATGTCTGGGAAGGCCAGCTGACCAAGATCGTCTATACCGCCAAAGAGGTGCAGGAAAAGAAATTCAGCTTTGTGCAGATTGTCCGCAACTATGAGAATGCGGTCAAGAAGTTGGGCGGCTCGATCCTCTTTACCGAGGAAAACAGGATGGGGGCGCGGATCGACAAGGACGGTGCGGTGCTGCATGTCGAGTTGGAGGCCTTTAACGATGGCCGCGACTACTGTCTGTTGTTTGTCGAGAACAAAGAGATGAAAGACGAGGTGGTGATTGACGCCGCCGCGATGAACAAGTCGATTGCCCAGGCCGGCAAGATCGCGATATACGGCGTTCATTTCGACACCGGCAAGGCAGCGATCAAACCGGAGTCCGAGCCGACCCTGGCCCAGATTGTGGCCTTGCTGCAACAGAACCCGAGCCTCAAGCTCTCGGTGGTCGGTCATACCGATAGCGCCGGCCAGGCCGCGGCCAACATGAAACTCTCCGCTGACCGGGCCGCCGCCGTGGTCGCCGCCCTGACCGGCAAGGGCATCGCCGCCGCCCGTCTGACCTCTGCCGGCGTTGGCCCCTACTGCCCGGTGGCCAGCAACCGCACCGAGGACGGCAAGGCCCAGAACCGTCGCGTCGAACTGGTCGAAATGGCCAACTGAAGCAAGGATTTCCGCGGCAGAGGCTTCCCTCTGCCGCGAAAATCCCCTCCATCACCCAATCGGGGCGGTTGCTTCATGCGGCCGTCCGATTTTTTTCTTGCCACCCTGTCGGCAAAATAGCCCGCCGACTTTTTCCGCTTCTATTTTGACGCCTTTTCGGGTAGATTCGCTGCTCCCTTGTCATCGCCGTGATAGAGACGGCATCTCCGGCATCTTCCGGTACGGTCACGCGCGTCGTGGCCCTTTCTTTTTCGTACAGGACAACCTCCCATGCTGCAGGCCACCAACATCGCGCTCTCCTATGGCAAGCGCGTCATCTTCAAGGACGTTCACATCAAATTCACCCACGGCAATTGCTACGGCCTGATCGGGGCCAACGGCGCCGGCAAGTCGACCTTTCTCCGCATCCTCGCCGGGCAAAAGGAGCCGGACAAGGGCGAGGTCTCCATCGATCCCAAGGAGCGGATCGCGGTGCTGCAGCAGGACCAGTTCGCCTATGACGAACACACCGTGCTCGATACGGTCATCCGTGGGCACAGGCGGCTCTACGATATCATGCGCGAACGCGAGGAACTCTATGCCCGGGCCGAGCTCACTGAGGCCGACGGCATGCGCCTGGGTGATCTGGAGGTGGAATTCGGCGAGATGAACGGCTACGAGGCCGAGTCAGAGGCCTATGTGCTGCTCGGCGGTCTCGGCATCACCGAGGAGATGGGCAGCCTGCGGATGAAGGAACTGGACGGCGGCGACAAGGTGCGGGTGCTGCTGGCCCAGGCCCTGTTCGGCAACCCGGACATCCTCCTGCTGGACGAACCGACCAACAACCTGGACGTCAAGTCCATTGCCTGGCTGGAGGAGTTTCTTATCCGCTTCCCCAACACGGTCATCATCGTCTCGCACGACCGCCATTTTCTCAACCAGGTCTGCACTCATATGGCGGACATCGACTACGGCCAGATCCGGGTCTATGTCGGCAACTACGACTTCTGGTACCAGGCCAGCCAGCTGGCCCTGCAGCAGCGGCAGAACGAGAACAAGAAGGCCTCGGCCAAGGTGGCCGAACTGAAGGAGTTCATCCAGCGCTTCTCTTCCAACGCCTCCAAGGCCAAGCAGGCGACCTCGCGCAAGAAGCTGCTGGACAAGATAACCATCGAGGAGATGCCGGTCTCCTCGCGCAAGTACCCTTGGATCGCCTTCAAACCGGATCGGCCCTGCGGCAATGTCATCCTTGAGGTGGACAACCTCGGCAAAACCATCGACGGCGTCCAGGTGCTGCGCGGTCTCAGCTTCTCGGTCACCAAGGGCGAGAAGATCGCCTTTGTCGGCCCCAACGGCCTGGCCAAGACCACCCTGTTTCAGATCCTGATGGGCGAGATGGAGCCGGACGAGGGCAGCTTCCGCTGGGGCCAGACCATCACCACCTCGTACTTTCCCAAGGAAAACAGCAGTTTTTTCAGCGACAACCTGACCCTGCTGGAGTGGTTTGGTCAGTTCATCCCGCCGTCGGAAGGCGAGAATTTCTCGCGCGGCTTTCTTGGCCGGATGCTCTTTTCCGGCGACGAGGTATTGAAGAAGACCGGCGTGCTCTCCGGCGGTGAGCGGGTGCGCTGTCTGCTGGCGCGGATGATGCTCGCCGGCGCCAATGTGCTGGTGCTGGACGAACCGACCAACCACCTGGACTTGGAATCGATCACCTCGCTCAATAACGGCCTGATCGCCTTTCCCGAGGTGCTGCTCTTTGCCTCGCACGACCACGAATGCGTGGCCACCGTGGCTAACCGGATCATCGAGATCGGCCACAAGGGCGTGATCGACCGGATGCTGCAGTACGACGACTACCTGGCCGACGAGGAACTGGCGGCCCGACGGGAGCAGATCTACAATAAGGACGGGCGGCGGTAATCCGGGATTATCTGGTGGCCGTTGCCAGTTTGACGGCCAGGGCGGCGAAGATGGCTGCGGCGGTTTTGTTGAGGAATTTCTGCGCCCGCGCGGAGCGGCGCAGCCAGTTGCCGATGACGGCGGCAAGCAGGGAAACGCCGCCAAAGACAAGCAGGGTGGCCGCGATGAACACCAGCCCCAGCAGGGCGATCTGCAGGGGCAGGCGGCCCCTGGCCGGGTCGGTGAACTGGGGCAGGAAGGCGAGGAAAAAGATTGAGACCTTGGGATTGGTCACGTTCATGATGATGCCGCGCAGGTAGTAGCGCCACAGACTGGTCTCGCGGCCGGCCTCGGCGTTCAGATCGCTTGCGCCGGCACGGAAGGCGCCCCAGGCGAGATAGAGCAGATAGGCCGCGCCCGCGAACTTGAGCAGGTTGAAGGCCAGGGCCGAAGCCTGGAACACGGCGGCCACGCCCAGGGCCACGGCGCTGGTGTGCACAATCAGGCCGGTGCAGAGGCCCAGGGTGACGACAATGCCCACCAACCGTCCCTTGAGGGCCGACTGGGTAAGGACGAAGATGTTGTCAGGCCCGGGCGCAAGCGCCAGCAGGATGGAG
This sequence comes from uncultured Desulfobulbus sp., assembly GCA_964521155.1. Taxonomy (GTDB): domain Bacteria; phylum Desulfobacterota; class Desulfobulbia; order Desulfobulbales; family Desulfobulbaceae; genus Desulfobulbus. Next base: position 7,205 of record CAZFPV010000052.1, read on the forward strand.
GCGGAGGCGAAGAGGGTCAGGGTGGCGACGTCAAGCATGGGCAGACCTGTGCAGGGCTAAGGATGGCGGAGCCGGGGCAGGTGCGCTGTTCCGTGGTGCAGAAGTTGGCCCCATGGCCGGTGTGATGTGCTGGCATCCCGCCTTCGTCGTCATAACAGTCGGGAGCCTGCTTCAGTGCCACGCGGAAACGTCAGCCTGGCAGAGGCGGAGTGTAGAATCCATCTCTTTGCCTCGCAGGTGCGTCATCCCGGCGAAGGCCGGGGTCCAGAATCCGCCCCAGGCATAGGCAATACGGTGCTCGGTGAGCGCCCTGATCGCCCGGACTGGGGTTTATCTCTTCTTTCCCTTGCCCTTGTTGGCGCGGTCGAGCTTGCCGTCCGCATAGACCCACACCTCTTCCGGCACAGCCTTTTTCCCCTGCTTGGGTTTGTAGCCGGGAAGCTTCATGGTCACCCTGGTCGGGGTCACGGTGAAGTTGGGCGGTGGTCCACCGCAGCGCTCAACAGCCTCGGAGACAGTATGGCTGCCGTCGGCCTTCACCCCCAGAAACCAGATCGCGCCGTTTTCGCAGGCATCGCCCCAGCCATGCTGCTCTATGACGAACACCTCGGTATAGGGCGGCACTCCCTTGCTCAGATGGAGAATGACGTCGGGCAGGGGCAACCCGTGAAAACGAAAATCGGCGTTGTTCTTTTCGCCCCCGGTTTTCATGATCACGTTGCCGTTCAAGGTGATGGCGTAGGCCGCAGGCTGGGGTTTGTCCTCCATGGGCACGATCCGCAACTCCATCAGATCGGTGGCGATTCTCTTCGCGTTGGCCACCAGCTTACTGTCCAGCGCCTGCGCCGGGGTGGCTGCCATGATCCACAGCAAAGCTCCAGCAATGATTGTCTTCATAATTCCTCGTTCGCGAGCAAGAGAACAAATAGAACAAATACCACTTGGGTGTCCAGCCTGAAACCGTTTGCGCGCAACGTTCATAGCATCTGTCCCACCGGGAGCGCATCATTTTTTTGCATTCGAAAATGATTAGCGTGTCGGCTCCAGTTCCTAACCTGGTTGCATCCCGTCGTATTCACTTGGCATACACGCGGAATTTTTTGACAAAGCCGGTGGGCCTGTAGCTGAGCTTGGCCTGACGCAGGCCCATGTCGCCCAGATCCTGCTCCCGGTTAATGGTCTCGTAGTCTTCGGGCAGGATGGCGGCAAAGCTCTGGTTGATGAATTGGTACAGCCCCTTGTAGCCGGGCGCCGCCTTCTCGAAATGAATGACAAAGCTGGTTCCTCCGGCCAGTTCCTCGCCGAGCACGTAGGCCGCCGGCCGCCCCGCTACGGAATAGATGCCGCCGCAGAGTTGCAGAGGCTCCATCTGTTCCAGTGCCTCGCGCGCCGCCTCGTAGTCTCCGGGCTGCTCGGCTCCGGCCATCCAGGCGTCGAGCACGGCCAGGGCCTCGCCGCGGAATTCCTCCTTAAGCGGCCGGGCCTCGTACTCGTGCGCGCTGACAAAGGCTTTGACCAGGTTGCGCTTCTTGTGATAGGAGCGGCCGCCCAATTCGGCCAGGTCCTGCCTCCGGTAGAGATAGTCGAAATTGTCCCGGTCCTCGATTGCCCGATACCCCATGGTTGTGAGCTGGCCGGCCTGATCGGTCGAGGCGCACTTCAGCACCTCCTGGTCGGCAAACAGTCGGGCCAGCACCTCCGGTGCGGGCAGGCCCAGGGGCAGGAGGAAGAAGGGCCGCTCCCGCTCCCGGCCAAGCACGGCCAGGACGCCGTCCTCGAGTACGGTCAGACGGTAGTGGTGCCTGTGCCGAAAGAGGTAGAGGTTGGCAAAGGTGAATTCGGAGATGCCCAGGGTGAGCGGTTGTAAGAGCGGGTGGAGTAGGGGGCGCAGGTCCAGGTGCAATTCCGCCGTAGCCGGGTAGACCGGCAGGAAGGCCCGGGGCAGTTGGGTTGGTTCGATGGTCCGGTTGCCGGAGTGGTCGGTCAGGTCGCGGCAAAGCGTGGTCATGGGCGGGTGTCTCTGCTCAGAATACGGGCTGCTGCCGGGGCTGCGGCGCCTGTGTTGCCGGCGCGGCCTCCGGGGCCGGGATGCGTTCCTCGACGATCGGTGGATTGCCCGCCTGCGCAGGCTCGAGCTCGGGTTGGCCCGCAGCCGGCTGGTCGGCAGGCGCTTCCGCAGACGGAATCCGCTCCTCGATGATTGGGGGAGGGGCGTTTTCGCCGCCCGTGCCCGGGTGAATGA
>CAZFPV010000053.1:0-3519 GCA_964521155.1 uncultured Desulfobulbus sp.
GCCAAGTGGAGTTGAAGACCACCTTGGTCTTGTCCGGGTCGAGGATCTTGAAGACCTGCTCTTTGTAGGTCTCGGCATTGCGCCGCACGTCCTCGGGCGTCAGCGGCGGCCGGGTGTCCGACTTGCCGGTGGGATCGCCGATCAAGCCGGTGAAATCGCCGATGAGAAAGTTCACCTCATGGCCCAGCGACTGGAAATGCTTGAGTTTCTGGATGAGCACCGTGTGCCCCAGATGCAGGTCCGGTGCGGTCGGATCGAAGCCCGCCTTGATGGTCAAAGGCTTGCCGGTTTCCAGCGACCTGGTCAGCTTCTTGACCATCTCCTCCCTGGAATGAAAATCCACCGCGCCCCGTTCGATCAGGGCCAACTGCTCTGCTGCCGACTTCATCGTTCCCCCTGTTATTTGGCGTATTCCACTGCCCGTGTTTCGCGGATGACCGTGACCCGGATCTGCCCGGGATAGGTCAGTTGCTCCTCGATCGCCTTGGCGATGTCGCGGCTCAACAGCGTCGTCTCCTCATCCCGCACCTTCTGGCTGTCGACGATGATGCGCAGGTCGCGGCCGGCCTGAATGGCGTAGGACTTGTCGACCCCCTTGAACCCGTTGGCGATCTTCTCCAGATCCTCCAAGCGCTTGACGTAGCTCTGCAGCATTTCCTTGCGGGCGCCGGGCCGCGCGCCCGAGAGGGCGTCGGCGGACTGCACCAGTACATCGAGCACGCTCTTGGGCGGCTGGTCCTCGTGGTGGGCGCCGATGGCATAGACGATGTCCTCGGCCTCGCCATATTTTTTGGCCAGATCCCGGCCGATGATGGCGTGGGAGCCCTCCACCTCGTGGTCCACCGCCTTGCCGATATCGTGCAGCAGGCCCGCGCGCTTGGCCTTCTTCACATCCAGATTCAGTTCCGCCGCCATGATGCCGCACAGGAAGGCCACCTCAAGCGAGTGCTGGAGGATGTTCTGACCGTAACTGGTCCGGTACTTGAGCCGGCCAATGAGGTTGATCAAATCCACATGCATGCCGTGGGCGCCGACGTCGAAGGTCGCCTGCTCGCCGGATTCGCGGATGCCGACCTCAAGTTCCTCGGATACCTTCTGCACCACCTCCTCGATCCGGGCCGGATGGATGCGCCCGTCGGAAATGAGCTGTTCCAGCGCCCGCCGGGCGACCTCGCGGCGGATGGGATTGAAACCGGAGAGAATGACCGCCTCGGGTGTATCATCGATGATGATGTCAATCCCGGTGGCTGCCTCGATGGCCCTAATATTGCGTCCTTCCCGGCCAATGATTCGGCCCTTCATCTCGTCGTTGGGCAGCGGCACCATGGACACGGTCTTATCGGCCACGTAATCGCCGGCGTATCGGGCGATGGCCAGAGCGAGGATGTTCTTGCCCTTGCGGTCGGCCTCCATCTTCATTTCGTTTTCGATCCGCGCAAGCCGCTTTGCGCAATCCATGCGCGCTTCGCTCTCAATGGACTGCATCAACTGGACCTTGGCCTCTTCCCTGTCGATGCCGGCGATCTGCTCAAGCTTGTAGCGCTGTTCATCAATCAGGCCGTCGAGTTGCTGCTGCCTGCCGACCACCTCCTTCTCGTCGGTATCGAGCCGCTCCTCGCGGTACTTCAGGCTGGCCTGTTTTTCCTCCAGGATCTGGAACTCACGCTGGATCTCATCGAACTTCCGATTCAGGCGGCGCTGTTCGTCCTTCAGTTCCTGACGGCTGGCCTTGACTTCCCGGTCGGCATCCTGCTTGATGGTCAGGGCATCTTCCTTGGCCTGCAGGAGAGCCTCCTTCTTGATCTGCTCCGCCTCGTTGATGGCGTTTTCTATAATTTGCCGCCCCTGCAGGGCAATGTTCTTCTGGTTGCCTTCAACCAGCCGTTTGCGCAAAAAAACGCCCAAGGCAACGCCGGCGACCAGATTCACCAGAGCCAGGAGCAGCATCATGACATTCATTTCCATGGTCATACACCTGCAAGTTTCTATGTGAAGGAGCCTCGCCCGGTTGATCGCGCAACGGGACGAAACGAAGGGGGAGGGAAGGGAGGCGGGAGCTGACGGCTGCGTTCAACGCTGCTGGAACGCCGTGGTGATCAGCTCAACGGGCGGCCGGAGTCGATGACCCGGTCCGGGCCGTTTCGGCGCGTCGTGTGACGAGGGACAGCAAAATCATTCGGCGAAGATGTCCAAACGGACTGGCGATGACGTGAAAACAGCCTGTGGGGAAGGTTTCTCATCTATATACACCTGATCGCATCAGGATTGCCGTTCAATCACTGGACCCGCGGCGTCCATACTGCTCGCACAACCAACCCTCTCAACACCGATGCCGATGTTGCATATATAAAACGGGCGCAGGCCCGTACCGCCAGGAAAGGCCCCCGCGCTGCCGTGTCAACAGAATGATTAAACCTAATGAATTAGGTGGGCAGTGCCCATGTCGACGTCTGGGAATCAATCCAGAATCCCATGGTTCGACGGAAAGGCTGCCCTTATCATGCGAGTTGGCTCAATACTCTGCTGATCACCAACAGAGCAGGGGTTTCCAAAGCTGTGAACAACTATAGCAGAACGCCCAGGCAAACAAAACGATTATCTGAAACCGGTTTACTCCAGCCCGGCGGCAAGCCGGTCGATCAACCGTTCTATCATCTGTTGCTGCGCCTGCCGGCACGCCGTACACTCCCGGCTGAGCTGGACATACTTGGCGGTCATGCGCAGGCAGCCGAGAACCAGCATCTTGCTGGACGGCATCGCGCTTCGGCTCAACTTCTCACCTGAATCGAGTTCCTCACGCAACAGGGCGATGATGGACTCGATTTCATCCTCAGGGGCGTCACTGAAAAAAGTGTACTCCTGCCCGAAGAGATGAAAGCGTACCAGACGGTCCTGCATCGGAATCGATGGTGGTCAGGGAGCGCCGTACTTACCGGTCTGCGTCGTCGCCGAAAAGGGTACCCTGCACGCCCCCATGCTGGGCGCGCTCGCCGCCGCCCGCGGCATGTTCGTGCTCCCACTGCTCGATGCGGTCGAGCAGACCGGCCACTCGCGATCCCACCTCGGTCCGCTCGCTGCTCAGGCCGGCGACGTCGTTCTTCAGTTCGGAGCATTCGGCATCCCGCTCACGCAGGGTTTCCTGCAAGGCCAGATAGTCTGATTTCAGCTGATTGTATTTGGTCAGGAGCTTATCAACAAATCCCTCAAGGCGAACCAGTTCCGCATTGTTATCCATGACACGTCCCATTGTTTTAAAGTATCGGAAAAGTTAAAAAATTTAAACCGCTCGGGGTGTTTTTGCAACCGAACAGCGCCCCACTATACAGAGCGCTCCCGGTGAACGCAAGGACTTTGCAGATGGGAATCGACCTGCCCGGGAGGAGACTTCGAGGCGCTCAGAGACGGTGATACTCCCAGCCGAGCGGCCGGCCGCCGGCATAGGGCATGTATCCGTGAAACGGGCGCGGGTCGCGGTCAAAGACCAGCGGGAGGAAATGCCGGTCGCCCTCCCACATGGGC
>CAZFPV010000053.1:3529-9237 GCA_964521155.1 uncultured Desulfobulbus sp.
GCGTCCCCTCGTCGTTGTGCGCAAGCGGCATGCCTTGAAAGGCGGTGATGAGAAAGATGAAGCCGAGCCAGTTCTCCCCGTCCGGACCGAATCCGGTCCAGTTGATGGTTCCGCGCAGTTGCATGCTGGTGCACTCCAGGCCCGACTCCTCGCGGATCTCCCGCCGCATGCAGCCAACCACGTCCTCGTTTGGCCGCATCTTGCCGCCCAGACCATTGTACTTGCCCACGTGCTGGTCTCCCGGCCTGGCGTTGCGGTGGACGAGCAGGGTCTGCTGGCCATCCGGGGACAGAATATAACCAAGTGTGCCGATGATGGGCATATACATGCGCCGTACCCCTTGTCCAGCCGAACATTCGGCCTGCCTTGCCTGCCTTGGCCGGTGCGACTTTTATCGCCGGACCGGCCGCAATGTGCTACATTATCAGGATGGCGCAGGCCACACAACCATTCATCCCTCTTCCCAGGAACCAACCTTGGTCACGACGATGCTTCCGCGGACCGTCAGGACGCGACAATTCACTGCCGCCACCCTCCTGCTGACAGCTGCCCTGCTGCTTTTCCTTGCTTGCGCGCGGTCATCGAAGGCTGCGGAACCCTTTCCACTCTACCCCTGCATCCAGCCCAACGTCAAGTTCTGGGAAGACATCTACAGCCGCTACTCCACTACCCAGGGCGTGCTCCACGACATGGACGATCTCAGCCGCATCTATGGGGTGATCGACCTGGTCAGCTGGGAAGAAAGCGACTCGGCCCAGATCAATAAGGAACGGATCAAAGAGGGCAAGGACCGGGTGATCGACATCCTCACCGAACTGGGGGACGGCAAGCGCCCGGCCACGGCCGAAGAACAGCGCATCGCCGCCCTGTTCCCCCCCCAGCGGCACACCACCTTTCACAAGGCGCGAGAGAACCTGCGGGTACAGATTGGCCAGAAGGATCGGTATTACGAAGGCTTACTCCGCTCGGGCAGATACCTGGCCCACTTCAAACAGTATTTCGCCTCCCAGGGCCTGCCAAGGGATCTGGCCTACCTGCCGCATGTCGAATCGTCCTTCAATCCCAAGGCCTACAGCAAGGTTGGCGCCGCCGGTCTGTGGCAGTTCACCCGAGCCACCGGCAAGGAATACATGCGAGTGGACGACCAGATCGATGAACGGCTCGACCCTTACCTGGCCACGCAGGCGGCGACCCGGCTGCTCAAACAAAATTACGACCAGCTCGGTTCCTGGCCACTGGCGCTCACCGCCTACAACCACGGCAGGACTGGGGTGCAGCGGGCACTGAACGAAATGGGCAGCTATGAGAACATCTTCAAGGCTTACAGCAAGGGTTCCTTTCAATTCGCCTCGCGCAATTTCTATTCCGAATTCCTCGCAGCCATGCGGGTGGCCAAACGGATGGAGGGAAATCCCAAGGTCCCTTTTGAACGGCCGGAGACCACCATCACCTTCCGACTCAAGGAAACCATTCCCGCAGCCAAACTGACCGCCAATTTCCGTCTTGCTCCAGCGGAGTTCGCTCGCCTCAATCCGGCCCTGCAAGATCCAATACTCTCAGGGCAGCGGCCCGTCCCCAAGGGCTACCTGCTTCGTCTGCCGCCGCGCGGCAAACAGGTAGCTGGCAACGGGCTGCAGACCGCTCCGAAGGCCGCAGCTGCATCAATCAAACAACAGCCCCCCAAGGTTTCGCCGGATCGTCTGCCAGGCCCACGCCCAAGGGCCTCCCTCCGCTACAAAGTGCACAAGGGCGACACATCCTACAGTATCGCCCGCCAGCACGGCATCACCCACCAGGAACTGATGGCGGCCAATGGCAGGAGCGCCCAGGCGGCAATCCGAATCGGCGAGACCCTGATCATTCCGACCCGGAGCAATGACCCGCTGGACAATAAACCGATGTTGAACAGACAACCCAACTCCTGACGGCTGATACCATGGACATCTCCAAGACCATCGCAGAACTGAAAAAACGACCCGATTTTACAGAAAAAGTCGGCATGATCCTCATCCACAACGGCACGGTGCGAGCCTGGTCCCGCCAGGACCGGCAGGCGGTCAGCGCCCTGGAAACCGTGGTGGACGCCGAAAAGGTCGAACGGTTGCGGCGGGAATATCTTGAACGACCGGGAATTTATGAGATACTAGTAGAAGCTCGCTCGGGTCGTTTTCAACCGGGTGACGATCTCCTGTTCATCATCGTGGCCGGCGACCTGCGGGAGCACATCAAGCCGGTCCTCTCCGAACTGCTCGATCGGATCAAGGCGGAAGCGGTCAGCAAACGGGAAATCGCCGGATAACCGACCACCGGTCCGACCAGCCTCTTTCAAGGAACCGCTTGCCATGCACGCAGCCGAAGCCCTCATCGAACAGTTCAAGAAAATCAGGACGCTGCCCCATATTGTCGCCAAGTTGATTCAGCTGGTGAACGACGAGGAATCGACGCTGCAGGATTTCGAGGCGGTGATCCGGCTCGATCCGGCCTTGGTGGCCCGGTTGTTGACTCTGGTGAACAGTTCCTATTTCGGCCTGACCCGCAAGGTGGACTCGATCTCGCGGGCCGTGGCCCTGCTGGGCATGAAAAACCTGCACAACATCGCGGTGACGGACGCCGTGCAAGGGATGCTGCGCAGCAGCACCGGCGGCGCCGAGTTCTCCCCCTCCACCCTGTGGCTGCACAGTGCCGCCTCGGGTATCTGCTGCAAAATGATTGCCGAGCGGATCTTCACCATCAATGGCGACGACGCGTATCTCTGCGGCATCCTGCATGATATCGGCCTGATCGTCGAGCTTGAGGCCAGCCAGGAGATGTTTTTGCAGCTCATCGAGCGCCTCAGCCCCGAAGGGCCGGACATCATCACCCTTGAGCAGGAACTCTTCGGCGCCGATCACTGCCAGGTCGGGGCCATCCTGGCAGGAGAGTGGCGCATGTCCGACTCGCTCGCCGCGGCCATTCGCGATCACCACCAGGACGATCAACCCATTGCTCCCCAGTCCCCCACCGGCATCCTGCAGATGAGCGAGTACATCATCAACCGCCTCGGCTTTGCCATTAAGCCAGGGCTGACAACCGCCCTGGCTCCCAACTTGGCGGCCCATATGCAGGCCAACCTCGAGGAATACGGGGTGCTGGCTGAAGATCTCCCCGAAGAACTGGAAAAAACCAAGAACCTGTACGGCAGCTGAGGTCGCCCCGCCATGACGCTGACACCGCTGTTCGCCGACCTCGTCGATCCCGCCGGCGAGTTGAACGCCCTCTTTGCCCACCTGAGCCAGGAAACCGAACAGGTTCTCTTCTTCTGCCTCAACCACGCCGGTCACCACGCCGCCTCAGACCAGTTTCCGCTCGCCGCGGACCAGGCCCGACGCCACATCGAGGAGCACGAGAGAAAATCCTCCGAGGTCACCTTCGCAGTGGGCGGCCGGACCTTCTCGTTGCTGGCCGTGCCCGATCTCCACTGTTACATCCTGGCCACGGCCGACAACGACCAGGCCGAGGCTGGCCATTGGGTCCCCGGCGTCATTCGCCTGGCGGTGCGGCTCTTTCTTGCCCACCGGGAAACCGTGGAAACGGTCAACCGGCTGCGGATCCAGAAAAAACAGTTTGATCGCAAATCAGCGGTCCTGGAAAAGAAATTCCAGGACATCATGGCAGAAAACGAACAGAATTACAGAAAAATACAGGACCAGCAGCGCAACTATTCCGACACCCTACAGGCGGAGATCAGACAGCAGACGGCGGAACTGCGCACCGCCAAGAAGGCGGCCGAGGCGGCCAACATTGCCAAGAGCGAGTTTCTCGCCGCCATGAGCCACGAGATCCGTACACCGATGAACGGCATCATCGGGTTCACCGACATGCTGCTTGACACAGGCCTGGACGAGGAACAGGCCGAGTTCGCCCGCACCATCAAGCGCAGTTCGGACGCCTTGCTCTCGCTGATCAACGACATCCTCGACTTCTCCAAAGTTGAATCGGGCAAGATGGACCTGGAGTGCATCAACTTCGATCCGGAGATCACCGCCCAGGACGTCTGCGATCTGATCCGGCCCAAGGTGATCACCCGTCCCATCGAGGTGCTGTGCCGCATCGACGACGCCCTGCCGGCAAACGTCATGGGCGACCCCGGGCGTTTCCGCCAGGTTCTGGTCAATCTGATGGGCAATTCGGCCAAGTTTACTAAGAAGGGCGAACTGGAACTGGCCATCCTGGTCGACGAGGAAACCGAAGAGGACATCCTCCTCCACGCCCGCATTCGCGACACCGGCATCGGCATCCCGGAGGACAAACTGGAGGCGGTCTTCGAGGCCTTTCGCCAAGCCGACGGCTCGACCACCAGGGAGTACGGCGGCACCGGCCTGGGTCTGACCATCTGCCGCAAGATTGCCGGCCTCATGGGGGGCCATGTCTGGGCGGAAAGTCGGTTCGGCGAGGGCAGCACTTTCCACTTCACCGCCCGGCTGAAAAAGGCCCCGCAGCAGCAGGTCAAGCAGTTCGGCAAAGTTAGCCTGAGCGGCAAGCGGGTGTTGGTGGTCGATGACAATATCACCAATCTCAGCATCCTCCAGCACATCCTCAGCGCGGCCGGACTCGACGTCGTTTCCCTCCGGGACAGCAGTGAGGCAGCCGCCCTGTTGCAGCGAAGCGTGGATGAGCGGCGCCTGTTCGATCTGGCCATTCTCGATATCCAGATGCCGGCGCCGGACGGCTACGCCCTGGCACGGATGATCCGCCACGAGATTCCGGGCCTCGGCCCAATACCGCTCCTGGCCTACACCTCGTCAACGGACAGAAACGCCCAGCGCTGCAAGGAGGCCGGCTTCGACGCCTTTCTCACCAAACCGACCCGGCGGGAAATCTTGTTCAAGACCATCGAAAAGCTGCTGGGGCCAGAGGAAGCTCAAGGCGCTGCCTGCCCGAGCAAGGAGACCTTCATTACCCAGTACAGCGTCCGCGAGGAGATCAAGCAGTCGGTCCGCATCCTCCTGGCCGAGGACAACCCGGTCAACCAGAAACTGGCGGTACTGATCCTTACCAAGGCCGGATACAACATCGAGGTGGTCGGCAACGGCAAGCAGGCCGTGGACGCCTTTAGCGCCAAGCCTGGTCAATTCGACCTCATCCTCATGGACGTGCAAATGCCGGAAATGGACGGTCTGGCCGCCACCCGGGTCTTGCGGGACAAGGGATTCGCCAGTGTACCCATCATCGCCATGACCGCCAACGCGATGAAGGGCGACCGTGAAATCTGCATCGAGGCGGGTATGAACGACTATATCTCCAAGCCGATCAAACGCGAGGTCGTGTTTGAAATCATTGAACGATGGTTGCATCATGAACTCGGCCGATGACCCCCCTGCCCCGCAAAACCGTCAGCGGTTCGCTCTCACCGGACCCGGCCGAGTCGCCTGAACGGCTCACCCTGTCCCGACGCCTTCACCACTGGGCCTTTCGCCAGCCATCGACCTCGAACCGCATCGACCAGACCCTGCGCTCGGCGGCACGGATCCTGTTGATCATGTATGCGGAATTCTTCCGCACCCACATCACCATCCGTGCCTCGGCCCTGACCTTTTCCATCATCCTCTCGCTGGTGCCCATGCTGGCGCTGAGCACCTCGATTCTCAAGGGGCTGGGCAACGACGACCGACTGCGCCAGGCGGCGATCCGACTTATCGATCAGCTCGAGCCGGCGGCGAAGGCGATCT
>CAZFPV010000054.1:0-9194 GCA_964521155.1 uncultured Desulfobulbus sp.
GCGCCATATCCGGCCCGGCGGCAGCGGCATCGCCGTCTACACTGTGTCCGAAACGCCCGGCCGGCATGGGGTGCAGATTGACAATGCCTTTTTTCCCGGTTTCCCCGGCCCCAGGGAGAACACCTTTGTCACTTATTTCGCCCTGCCCTGGGATGCGAAACAGCCGGCAGCCATCCGTGTGGTCGCGGCCGACGAGGCAGGCAACGAGGCTGCGCTGCCCCTGGTCGTTGCCTTTCAAAAGACGGACGAGAAACATGACAGCATCACCCTGAGCGAGGCCTTTCTCGCCAAAAAGATTCCCGAGTTCGAGGAACATTACCCCAACATGCAGGGCTCGATGCTGGACAAGTACCTGCACATCAACCGGGAGGTGCGTGACGAAAACGCCCGCCTCATCGCCAAGGCCTGCGCTGATGCCGACCCGAAACAACTGTGGTCGGACCGGTTTTTCCGCATGCCCGGCTCGGGCCGGGCCGGATACGCCGACCAGCGCACCTACCTTTACAACGGCCAGGCGATCGACCATCAGACCCATCTGGGCGTGGACATCGCCTCCACCGAGCGGGCTGAGATCCGGGCCGCCAACCGGGGCAAGGTGGTCTTTGCCGGCTATCTCGGCATCTACGGCAACATGGTCCTCATCGACCACGGCCAGGGCATCGCCAGCCTCTACTCGCACCTGAGCAGCATCGAGACCACGGTCGGGACTCTGGTCGACAAGAACCAGCCGATCGCTCGCTCCGGGGCAACCGGCATGGCCGGCGGCGATCATCTCCATTTTTCCATGCTGGTGCACGGCATCTTCGTCACCCCCACCGAGTGGTGGGACCAGCACTGGATCGACGTCAACATCAAGAGCGCGCTCAATGCCAAGTAATCCACTGTCCTGGGCGATGCAGCGCACCCGGCAGCCGGCTCAGGGCGGCGGGTTTGCGCCGCGCCTGCCCCTGCTGCTCTACAGCTACATCGCCTCGGAGATGCTGGCCCCGTTTTTCGCCAGCTTCATCATCCTCTACTGCGTCTTCTTTCTCATCCGCCTGATCCCGCTGCTCGAGGTGGTCCTGGCCCTGCGGATCGGTTTTGCCGACTTCATCCGCCTGTTTTCCTATATCTTTCCCCACATGCTGCTCTACGTCATCCCCATGGCGAGCATGGCCGGGGTGATCATCGGCTTCACTCGCCTGACCAACGACCGCGAGATCCTTGCTCTCAAAGCCTGCGGCATCAGCCTGCGACAGATGCTGCCGCCTCTGATCGTGATGGCCGCGGCCATCGCCCTGCTCACCGGCTATTTCTCGATTCGGCTCATCCCGGCCGGCGAGCTTGGGTTCAAGCAGCTGATGTTTCAGCTGGCCAAGGAGAAGATCGACAAGGGCCTCAAGGCGAAGGAATTCACCGAGGCCCTGGGCGACCTGGTGGTCTACGTCGATCATATCGACGAGCAACGCAACTGGACAGGGGTGTTTGTCTCCGACATGCGCGGCCGTCAGCAGCCGCTGATCACCATGGCCAAGTCGGGGCAGATGTCGGCCAACATGGATAACATGATGGTGACCATCGTCCTGACTGACGGCACCATGCACAACGCCGAGGGCTACGACAACCAGGTGCTCCATTTCAAGAACTACCAGCTGCAGATTCCCCTGCGGCCGCCGACCAAGGTCGATGGCGAGGACGTCACCGTCCAGACCCGTGGTTCCATGACCCAGCAGCAACTGGTGAAGACGGGGAAGCGATACGGTGGCAAGAAAACCAGAGTTGGCAGGGTGTTCCTCTCGGAATACCACCACCGGCTGGTCCTGCCCGTGGGCTGTTTCATCCTCAGCCTGCTCGGCCTGCCGCTCGGCCTTCAGGCCGGACCGGGTAAACGGGCGGTGGGTATCCCCCTGGGACTGGCCTTCTTCATCCTCTTCTATATCACCTTCACCATCACCCGGGTGATGAGCGAGGACGGCACCCTGCCCCTGGTGCTTGGCATGTGGCTGCCCATCCCCCTGTTCGCGGGACTGACCCTGTATATCTTCTGGCGGGTGGACCGGGAGCGGCCGCTGATACCGGAGCGCTGGCAGGATGCGATCATGGCGGTGTTCGACCGCTACCTGCGGCCGACCCTGACCACGGCGCTGACCCGGGCGCGGGCGCTGTTTGACCGGTGGATCAGGCAAAACGAGCTGATCGACCGTTGGATCATCCGGAAAATCCGGCGGCCGGGCAAGACTCCGGCAACCCGCGCGCACCACCTGATGGTGCACGCCGACAATACCACCGGTCTCTACCATCTACCCGGCTGCGAGTACTACAACTGCCCCAACTGCCGGATCGAATTCAAGGATATCACCATCGCCAAGGAGGCGGGATTTGAACCATGCGGGTTCTGCGCAACGCTGCCGGAAAACCGGGACCAGCACACCACCTCGTCAAACTGACCGTTTCGGCGATCCTGCTGGTGCTGATTTTTCGCAGCGTCGACCTGGCGGCCATGGCCAGGGCCGCTGGCGCCGTACCCCTGACTGCGCTCGCGGCGGCCCTGCTCTTTCAGCTGGCCAGCAACTGCGTTGCCGCCGGCCGCTGGTCGCTGATCATGAACCGGATCGGCGTGCCCGGATCCTATGGCTTTTATTTGGCGAGCTTCTTCAAGGGCGCCTTCTTCAACCAGGGACTGCCGACCAGCATCGGCGGCGACGGCCTGCGGATCATCGACGCGGCCCGAGTCGCTTCCCGGCGGGAGGATGCGGTCTATGGTGTGTTCATCGACCGGATCATCGGCCTGGCCGGGCTGCTGCTGCTCAACCTTGCGGCGCTGGCGTTCAACCGCCGCCTGCTCCCCGACCGGGTGGCCCTGCCGCTTATCGGCGTGCTGCTGGCCCTGTTCGCCGCCATTATCGGCCTCTTTTTTCTACGAAAGCTGCCCCTGTTCCTGGGCGACAACCTGCTTGGCTACCTGGGTCGTTTCTCCGGCCGCTACCGGGAGGTCTACTCCTCCAGCAGGGCCATCTGCCTCCAGACCGGACTGTCGCTGCTCACCCACCTGCTGGCCCTGACTGCCTTTGCTATCCTCGGCAACGGCGTCGGCATGGCGTACCCCTTCCCGGTGTACCTGGCCCTGGTACCGCCGGTGGTCCTGCTCACCATCCTGCCGGTGTCGCTCGCCGGCTGGGGCATCCGCGAGGGAGCGATGATCGGGATCTTCCTCCTCGTCGGCGCCGACAAGGCGGCGGTGCTCTCCTTTTCGATCCTCTACGGACTGCTCAATCTGGTCGCCTCGCTGCCCGGTCTGGCGGTCTACCTGACCCAGCAGAATCGGATCTGACTCCACCCATGCCGCCCACCCTCTGCCGCTGAAGACGACGCCATGAACATCGACACCATGCGGCGCATCGACCGCTGGGCCGGCGTGCCCCTGACCTTTGCCCTCACCCTGCTGACGAGCCTGGTAGAACCAATGCGGTCGCGGCAACTTGTGGCAAGGCCCCAGCGGGTGCTGTGCATCGAACTCTCGGAGATGGGCTCGACCATCCTGGCCGACCCGGCCCTGCGCAAGCTGCGTGACCGAACCGGCTGCGAGCTCTATTTCGTCATTTTCCGCAAGAACCGGCCCAGCCTCGATCTGCTGGCCACCATTCCCGCGGCCAATGTCTTCACTCTGCGCGAGGACGGCCTTGTGCCGCTGCTGGTCGACACGCTCGCCTTCCTTCGCTGGTGCCGGGCCAGGCGGATCGACACGGTGATCGACCTGGAGCTCTTTTCCCGGTTCACTGCCCTGCTCACCGGCGCATCCGGCGCGGTCAACCGTGTGGGTTTTTACCGCTTCCACAACGAGGGCCTCTACCGGGGCCAACTGCTTACCCACCGGGTGATGTACAACCCGCACATCCATATCGCCAAAAACTTCATCGCCCTGGTCAACGCCCTGCTCTGTGGCCGGACCGATGTGCCCCAAAGCAAGGAACGGGTCGAGGACAGCGAGATCATTCTGCCGGTGGTGAACATTGCCGAGACGGAACTGGAGGCGGTGCGGACGATTATCAAACAGCAGGCGCCGTTGTATGACCGCTTGCGCCACCGGCTGGTGCTGCTCAACCCCAATGCCAGCGAACTGCTGCCGCAGCGGCGGTGGATGCCGGATCGCTACGAGGAATTGGCGCGGCGGATTCTGGCCGAAGACGAGGATCTGCTGGTCCTGCTTACCGGTGCACCCTCGGAGCGGGACGAGGCCGGGATGATGTGCGACCGCATCGGCAGCCCGCGCTGCATCAACTTTGCCGGGGCCACCACGCTTGCCCAGTTGCCGGCACTGTACACCCTGGCCGAGCTGATGGTGACCAATGATTCCGGGCCGGGCCATTTCTCCTCGATCACCCGGATGCCGACCTTCGTCCTCTTTGGTCCGGAGACCCCAGCCCTATACGGCTCGCTGGGCAAGGCCACGCCTATCTTCGCAGGGCTGGCCTGCTCGCCTTGCGTCAGCGCGGCCAACCACCGCAAGACCCCCTGTACGGACAACAGGTGTTTGCAGGCGATCAGCGTCGCTCAGGTGTTTGCCTTGATCAGGCCGCTCCTGACCCGGGTCGGGTCGGATCAGGCTTTGAAGGAAGCGGGACAGCCGGGAGGTTGAGGGCTGGCGTCCCCAAGGGAGGGAGATGCGGCGAAGACAGGGTCGCGGTCAAGGGACAGGGCCGAGGCCAGCAGCAGACCAAGCAGATAGACGATCCCGCCCGACCAGATCACGTCGCTGAAAAAATGGCCGCCCTGGGCCATGCGGGCACATCCGACCAGGAGTCCCCAGCCGATGCCCGCCGCAAGAAAGCCCGCGCCCAATCGACTGCGCCGCCCACGGAGAAAGAACCAGGGGGCCATGGCGCTGAAGGCAACCGCTGCATGGCCCGAGGGAAAGGAACCGTTGTCGCTGCCCGTACCCGGCTCCCAAAACTGGGCATACGGGAACGTTCCATTAAATTCAAACAGCTGGCTCGGCCGCGGTTTGCCCAGCGTGTCCTTGAGCACCACATTGACCAGCAGCCACGGCCCAAGCACCAGCAGCAGGAGCACGAACAGGGCCTGCCTGCGCACGCAGCTGTATCGCGGCCGCTTCAGTCCAAGCAGAAGGACGGCCAGGGCCGAGATCCCCAGCAGGACGGTCGGCCAGGGGGTCAGGTTGTAGATGCCCACCCAGAACGGGTTGGTCTGGCCGGACCACAGCTGCCAGGTAGTGGCATACGATGGCCCCGGCGTATATAGCAGGGTGGCGATAGTCCGGTCCAGATCACTGATCCAGACTAACAGGGTGAAAAGAATAAGGCCGTTGACGACCCAGAACAACTCGCGAAGACGATCCACTCCATGCTCCTGAAAAACAACAGTATCAGCCACCAAAACCGGCGTTCCACGGGCGGCGGATCGAAGGCGTTCGGGCCTGCGGCCCTGCCGCGTTCGGGCAAGCTCTCCATACCCTCTTCGCCGCGCTCGGTGCAATGATAATTCCTCACACCCCGTCTGTCCATGTCCTGTCCGCACTGAACCAGGAACAGCATTGCCGCACCCTGACCTGGCTGCTGCTCGCCCTGGCCCTGGTCCTCCGGCTCATTCTCAGCGGCCAGTTCCTCCTTGCCCCGGACGAGGCCAACTACTGGCAGTGGAGCCGCCATCCGGCCCTGGGCTATCACGATCACCCGCCCATGATTGCCTGGACCATCGGGCTTGCCACCGCGCTGTTTGGCCAGCACGAATGGGCGGTCCGCCTGCCCACGGTGCTCGGCCTCTCGCTGGCGTCAGGCTGTCTCTGTTTGCTGGCCGCCCGTTGGTTTTCCTGGCAAGTCGCCCTGCACACCGCCCTGATCAGTCAGTTACTGCTGTTGACCAACGGCTCGGCCCTGATCGCCACCCCGGACGGCCTGCTCCTGCCATGCTGGGCCGCCGCCTGCCTGCACGCCGCTCTGGCCCTGGAAACCGGCCGCGCCCGGCAATGGCTGCTGACCGGCCTCTGGTTCGGCCTGGGGCTGCTGTCCAAGTACACCATGCTGCTGTTTCTGCCCTCGCTCTTTGCCTGCATGCTTTCCACCCCGGAGTATCGGCGGCAGCTGCGCACCCCCTGGCCCTGGCTTGGCCTGCTGCTGGGCCTGTCGCTGTTCACCCCGGTGCTGGTCTGGAACAGCGCCAACGACTGGACCACCTTCCGCCATGTGCTCTACCAGGGCGGCGCGAACAGCAACCACTGGTTCACCCTGCGCTTCATCGGCGACTTCTTCGCCTCCCAGGCAGCCCTGGTCACGCCGGTAGCCTTCTGCCTGATCCTGGCCGCCTGGTTTGGCCCGGGTTTGCGTCAGCGCCTGGCGGAGGGCCGCTGCGCCTTCCTGGTGTGGATGTCGCTGCCTTCCTTTGTCGTCTTTGTGGTGTTGTCGCTGCACGTCCGCATCTACGGCAACTGGCCGGCCCCGGCCTATTTGACCGCGCTGGTGCTGATCGCGGCCCTGTTCGCGGCGCCACGGGAGGATGGCCAGCAAACGCCGGCCCTGTGGCGGGGTACGCTATGGACCGCCGCCGTCCTCACCCTGCCGGTGCTGGTCCAGGTGGTCCACCCGCTCCTGCCGCTGCCCCTGCGTCTTGACCGGACCGCGCGCGAGGTCGTCGGCTGGGACCAACTGGGTGAACGGGTCGGCGCCGAGGCCAGCCGGATGCCCCGGCCAGCGCAGACCTTCCTCTTCGGCCTGCGCTACCAGTACGCCAGTGAACTGGCCTTCTATGTGCCCGGCCAGCCGCACACCGTTTCGATCAACCGCTGGACCCGGCCCAATGTCTACGATTTCTGGACCGAAGACCGGATGCTGCTCGGTCAGGATGCGGTCGGCGTCTTCGAACACCGGGAGATGGGGCCAGTAGTGGCAACCCTGTTTGACCACGCCGACCCGGTGGAAGAGGTGCGCCTCTACCGTGATTCGCCCTGGTTTGGACAACAAGTGGTGCAGACCCTGTACCTGTTTCGCGGCTACGGGTTCAAGGGCGGCCTGCGGTGGCAGCTTGAGGGCGACGACATCCGCGCCACCCGCAAACAGGCAGCGGCCACGCTCCAGAGGTAATTGCGCGGTTGCCCCGACTGGCAAGCCGTTCTATACTGTATGCAGGTTTGACCTTCTCCAGCAACCCGGCCCGGCCGGAGGGCGCCAGCGCCTCTCCGGCGGGTTCCATTCAACCGCGCCCCAGGGAGATCGCCCATGCAACTGGCCTTTGCCGCGCAGATGCGCGAACTCGACCGCCAGGCCATCGAGGTGGTCGGCATTCCCGGCATGGTGCTGATGGAAAACGCCGCCCGGGCCACGGTCGAGCAGATGCGGATTGCCTACGGCCCGGTCAAGGGCAAAACGGTCTGCGTCTTTGCCGGACCGGGCAACAACGGCGGCGACGGCCTGGCCATCGCCCGGACTGTGCACGGTCTGGGTGCCTTTCCCTTTGTCTTTCTCCTTGCCGACCCGGGCAGGCTACAGGGCGACGCGGCCCGCAACTGGGAGATCCTGCAGCGGCTCCGTCTCCCCTGCCAGGTCTTTGACCGGCCGGAACGGATGGCCGCCCTGCTCGACAACGTGCTTACCCTCGACCGGATGCACCCGGTGCACTGCCTAGTTGACGCCGTCTTTGGCATCGGCCTGACCCGCGAGGTCAATGGCCATTTCCTCGACGCCATCAACTGCATCAATGCCCTCAAGAGCCGCCACAGCATGCCCGTGGTCGCGGTCGACATCCCCTCGGGACTGGACAGCGACACCGGCCGGCCCCTGGGAGCGGCGGTGCGGGCCGATCTGACCGTGACCTACGGCCAGGCCAAACCCGGCCACGTTCACCACGGCGGCCCCGACATCGGCAGGCTCGTCCGCGCCGACATCGGCATCCCCGCCAAGCTGGTGGCCCGGGCCGGCCTGCTCGGCGCCACCCTGGACGCGAACACCGTCGACCTGCTGCGGCGTCGCGACACAACCGCCCACAAGGGCAGCAACGGACACCTGCTGATCCTCGCCGGTTCCGAAGGCAAAACCGGCGCGGCCCTGCTCAGCGGCCGGGCGGCCCTGCGCTGCGGCGCTGGCTTGGTCACCTTTGCCGTGCCCGGCGATCTCAACCCGATCTTCGAGACAGCTCTCGCCGAGACCATGTCCGTGGCCCTGCCTGCCTCCCGGGGACATCTCTCAATTGCCGACTATGAGCGGATCGCAGCCCTGGCCGAGGGTAAAGACGCCCTGGTGCTCGGTCCGGGCATCGGCACGGAGGAGGCCACGGCAGAACTGATCCTGCGTCTCTACACCGACCACCCGACGCCGCAGGTGGTGGACGCCGACGCTCTCAACATCCTCGCCGCCCATCCTGAGGCCATCCGCCGACCTGCCGGGCCGCGTATCTTCACTCCCCACCCAGGCGAGATGGCGAGATTGCTTGGCGCCCCCATCAACACCATCCAGCAGGATCGCCTTGCCGCCGCCCAGTGGCTGAACAAGTCCGCGACCGAGAACGACCTGCCGCCGCTGATCACCGTGCTCAAGGGCGCGGGCACCGTGGTCGCCTCGGCAAAAGGCAAGTGGGCGATCAACACCAGCGGCAACCCGGGCATGGGCGCGGGCGGCATGGGCGACGTCCTCTCCGGCCTTATCGGCGGCCTGCTGGCGCAGGCATACTCACCCTGGAACGCCGCCACCCTGGGGGTCTACCTCCACGGCCTGGCGGCCGATCACATCGCACAGACCCGACCCTACGGTTACACCGCCTCGGACGTGGCGGACATGCTGCCGCAGGTTATCGGCTTGTGCCTCAACCCGAACCCACAGGAGTCTCCATGCTCACAGCCCAGGACATCATGACCAGCAAAGTCATCACCGTTGCCGAGGACGCCAATGTGCGCGAACTGGCGGCGCTGTTTCTCTCCAACAACATCAGCGGAGCGCCGGTGGTCAATGGCCAGGGCAAGGTCATCGGCGTGGTCACCGAGAGCGATCTCATCTTTCAGAACAAGAAGGTGCACCTGCCCACCGCGGTGGCCATCCTCGACGCCTTTCTTTTTCTTGAAAGCCCTGGAAAAACGGAAAAGGAATTAAAAAAGATCGCGGCCTCAAGGGTGGGCGACATCTGCTCGCGCGAGTTGATCAGCGTCACCCCGGAAACCGGCCTGGATGAACTGGCCACGCTCATGGCGGAAAAAAAGGTGCACACCCTGCCGG
>CAZFPV010000055.1:0-9144 GCA_964521155.1 uncultured Desulfobulbus sp.
ATCCAGCAGCAGATCGACGCCCTCCTCGCCCAGAAAAAGGAACTTGCCGACAGGCGGCTGGTCATCCCCCTGGAGGCAATCAACAGCGACATGACCGACATGGTGGGCGGCAAGATGGCCAACCTCGGCGACGTCAAGAACCGGCTGCACATGAACGTCCCGGCTGGATTCGCGATCACCGCCGCGGCGCATGAGATGTTCATGCACGCCGACGGCTTGCAGAAGGAGGTCGACCGCCTGTTCCAGGTGGCCGGCTCGGACGTGGACCGGAATCTTGACCTGGTCAGCTCCCAGATCCGGCAGCTGATTCTGGCCGCCGAAGTGCCCGAGCCTATCTATCTGGCCGTGGTCGATGCCTACCAGGAAATAAAACGACAGAACGGCGGCCAGGACGTGCGCATGGCGGTGCGCAGCAGCGCCTACGGCGAGGACGCGGAAAACAGCTCCTTTGCCGGCCAGTACCGCAGCGAGCTCAACGTCAGTTTTTCCCAGTTCTTCTATTATTACAAGCAGGTGATGGCCAGCAAGTACAGCGTCCAGGCCATCGCCTACAAGATCAACCGCGGCTTCCGCGACGAGGACATCGCCATGTGCGTGGGCTGCCTGACCATGGTCGACGCCGTCGCCGGCGGGGTCATCTACACCCGCAACCCGCTGGACCGCCGCGATGACAACATCTTCATCAACTCCACCTGGGGGTTGCCCAAGGCGGTGGTCGACGGCGACGTGCTCTGCGACCTGTTCGTCGTCTCCCGCGACGACGCCCTCACCATCGTTGCCAGGGAGGTCCGCAAGAAAGGCTTCCAGGTCGTCTGCCTCGAGGGCGAAGGCTGCACCCGCGCCGAAACCGAACCAGGCCAGCATCTCCAGCCCTCGCTCACCGACGAACAGATCCGCGCCCTGGCCGATCACGCCATGCGCATCGAGCAGTACTACGAGACGCCCCAGGACATCGAGTGGGCCGTCTGCCCCGACGGCAGCATCGCCATTCTCCAGTCCCGCCCCCTGCAGCAGATGGAAATGGTGCTGCCCGGCGAGGAACTTGATCTCCGCCGTTTCGAGCCCTCCCTGCTGACCGAGGGCGGCATCAACGCCAGCCCCGGCGTGGCTACCGGCAGGATCTTCAAGGTGGCCAAGAAGGTCGATATCCTCCAGTTTCCCGAAGGCGCGGTGCTGGTGGTCGAACAGGCCCTGCCCACCTGGGCGCCGCTGGTGGCCCGAGCCGCCGCCGTGATCTCCGAGCAGGGCGGCTTTGCCGGTCATCTGGCCAACGTGGCCCGGGAATTCGGCATCCCGGCGCTGTTCGGGGTCACCGGGGCCATGGCCAAGGTGAACAACGGCGACCTGGTCACTGTGGCCGCCGATCTCGGCCGGGTCTACCTGGGCAGCATCGCTCCCTTGCTCGAGTGGAAGCGTCCGGAACCCAAATTGATGGTGGGCAGCCCGGTCTACGAATCGCTCCAGGCGGTCAGCCGGCACATCATCCCCCTGCACCTGCTTGACCCGGAATCCCAGGAATTCCAGCCCCAGAACTGCAAGACCTTCCACGACATCACCCGGTTCATCCACGAGAAATCGGTCCACGAGATGTTCAATTTCGGCAAGGACCACAGTTTCTCGGAACGCTCGAGCAAGCAACTGCATTACCGGGTGCCGATGAACTGGTGGATTCTCAATCTCGACGACGGCTTCAACCACGAGATCAAGGGTAAGTACGTCAAGCTCGAGGACATCGCCTCCATCCCCATGCTGGCCTTCTGGGAGGGCTTTGCCGCCATCCCCTGGGACGGGCCGCCGGCCATGGACGGCAAGGGCATGACCTCGATCATGTTCCGTTCGACCATGAACACCGCCCTGGTGCCGGGCATCAAATCCAAGTACGCTGACCGCAACTACTTCATGGTCTCGAAAAATTACTGCACCCTGAGCTCCCGCCTGGGCTACCACTTCTCGACCATGGAGGCCATGGTCAGCGAGCGGGCCGGCGAGAACTATCTGGGGTTCAAGTTCAAGGGTGGCGCCGCCGATTTCGAGCGCTGCATGGGCCGGGTCCACTTCATCCGCGAGATCCTGGAGCGGTACGGGTTCCGCGCCGTGGTCCACGCCGACAACCTCGACGCCCGCATGGAAGGGCACGAGATGGAGTTCATGAACAGCCGGGTCAAGATCCTCGGCTACCTGACCCTGCACACCCGGCAGCTGGACATGATCATGGGCAACACCCCGCTGGTGAACTACTACCTGGCCAAGCTCACCCGGGATATCGATTCGCTGCTCGCCGGCCGGCACAGCTGCCAGATCACGGCCAACAGCGCATGAAGCGCCCGGGACGTCGTTTGCGACCGACCTGACAGTCACCGCCCCGCCTCCGGCAGACGACCGGCGGTGGTTGTGAATACCTGCCCACCCTTTGGAGGATTTTCATGAGACGGATTGCCGCCCTGTTGTCCCTGCTCGCCCTCGTGCTGACGGCCGCCCCGCTCCTGGCCGCCGACGAGGCCACGATCAAGAAAAACGTGGACAGCATGGTCGAGGCCATCAATAACGGCAAGCCCCCCGCCAGCTTTGCCGCCGATGCGTACGACCCGTATGCCTTTATCATGGAGGCCGATGGCCTGCTCATCGTCCACCCCTATCTGGCGGGCGAATATCTGCCGGAAAAGGCGGCGCCCATTTATCAGGCCCTGCAGCAGGCGACCACGGAAGGAATCTGGGTGGATTACTTCTGGAAGGGGGCGAAGAAGCACACCTATGTACGCAGGACCAAGAACAATCTGACCATCGGCAGCGGCAACTGACCGCTGCGCAGGCTGAAAGCGGCCTCGCCCGGGGTCAGCCGCCGGCCTGCGCACCAGCGGCGGCAACCAGGCGTTGAACAGGCACTTTTTTCTGCAGGAACTGACCATGCCCACCATTCTCGAAAATCTCAAGCAGCTGTTTCAGGAATTCCGCCACCGCCGGGGCGAGCAGCCGCCCGGAAACGCCTCGGAGATGAACGCCCTGTTCCGGTTCCGCTACGCCCTGTTCAAGGAACTGCTGGCGGCCAACTCCGAACTGCTGACCGCGCTCTCCGACATGGACGAGAAACTCAAGGGTGAACAGGTCTTCGGCCATTCCTACATCAACAACCAGATCAACAAGTCGCTCAAATACGCCTTTCAGATGGTCAAGAGCCTCAACGTCATGTCCGGCTCGAAACACCGCGAACTGTACACGGCCCTGGAGGAGATCAACAACCGGATCAAGGAGCTCGTCAACGAGCAAAAGGTCGACCAGGCCCCGGCCAGCGTCATATCCTATGCCCGAATCACCCTCGAGGCCGCGGACTGGGCCGGCGGCAAGAACGCCAACCTGGGCGAGATCCGCAACCGGCTCGGCATCCCGGTGCCCCAGGGCTTTGCCATCACCACCCGGGCCTTTCACGAGTTCTTCGAACACAACGATCTCAAGGAAGCGATCATCCGGCAGAAAAACCTCATCTATGTCAACGAATACGACCTGCTCAGCAGCCTGAGCGACGAGACCATCGAGCTGATCAAGGGTAAACCCCTGCCGCCCGAGCTGGAGTCGGCCATGCTCGCCGCCATTGCGGAACACTGGGGCGACGATCCGAGCGTGCTCCTGGCAATGCGCAGCAGCGCCGTCGGCGAGGACGGCGATCTCTCCTACGCCGGCCAGTACTTGACCCTGCTCGGGGTGCGACGAGGCGAAATCCGCGAGGCCTACAAAGAGATCATCGCCAGCCTCTATTCGGCCAGGTCCATCTCCTACCGCACCTCCAAGGGGGTCTACGACGAAGACCTGGCCATGGCCGTCGCCTGTCTGAAGATGGTCGATAGCCGGGCCAGCGGCGTGCTCTACACCCGCCACCCCTATGACATCACCAACGAGCACATCCTCATCAACGCCGTCTGGGGGCTCGGGCCCTACGCGGTGGACGGCGTGGTCACCCCGGATGCCTATACCGTCGCCAAGGACGAGGCGCGATCGATCGTGGAGAAAACCATCGCGATCAAACCGGTGCAGCTGGTGCTCAACCGGGAGGGTGGCGTCGAGGAGCGGCCTGTGCCAGAGGAACTACAAGGCGCGGCCTGCCTCAGCGACGAACAGATCCGGCAGCTGGCCGGATACGGGGCGGCCCTGGAGCAGCATTACCAATGCCCCCAGGACGTGGAATGGGCGCTCGACCCGGACGACGGCCTGCTGATCCTGCAATCGCGGCCCCTGAAGATTCAGAGCCCGAAAAATTTCTGTCTGCTGACGGCGGCGCCCCTGGCCGGATACACCCTGCTGCTCGACAACAGCGAGATCGCCTCCCAGGGCGTGGGCAAGGGACCAGCCTTCCATGTACGGGCCGTCGAGGATCTGTCCCGGTTCCCGGAGGGCGGGGTGCTGATTGCCCGTCACTCGTCGCCGGAGTATGTGGTGGTCATGCGCCACTGCGGCGGCATCATCGTCGAGGCCGGCAGCGTCAGCGGCCATATGGCGGCCCTGGCCCGCGAATTCGGCGTACCGACCCTGATCAGTTCCCAGCCGGCCTTGGAACGAATCCCGGAGGGAACCGAAGTGACGGTGGACGCCTACACCGGCCGGGTCTATGAGGGCACTGTCACCGAGCTGCTCAAGGCTGTCCCCAAAAAGGACGCCCACATGAAGGGCACCCCGGTCTACGAGCAACTGCAGCACATCGCCCGGCACATCGTGCCGCTCAATCTGGTCAACCCCGATGCCCCCGAATTCAGCCCGGCCGGCTGCAGAACCCTGCACGACCTGGCCCGGTTCTGCCATGAATACTCCTACAAGGAGATGTTCCAGATCAGCGACCTGGCCTCCAAGTTCCACGGCTGGTCGCTCAAGCTCGACGCCGCCCTGCCCATGGACATCCATCTGATCGACCTGGGCAACGGACTGGCCGAGGACGCCTCGGTCCGCTGGAACGCGGTCAAGGTCGACCAGATCCGCTCCGCACCCTTTCTCGCCCTGCTCCAAGGGATGCTCAACAAGGAGGTCCACGGCCTCGATCCCCGACCGGTCAACTTTTCCGGCCTGCTTGCGGTGATGAAGGAACAGAGCTTTGCCCCGGGTCAGGTTGGCGAGCGGTTCGGCGACCGCAGCTACGCCATCATCGCCGACAAGTACCTCAACTTCAGCTCCCGGGTCGGGTACCATTACAGCGTCATCGACGTCTACTGCGGCGACACCATCAACAAGAACTACATCACCTTCACCTTCAAGGGCGGCGCTGCCGACTCGGTGCGCAAGAACAGGAGGGTCCGGGCCATCTCCCTGATCCTTGACCGGGAAGGGTTCAAGGTCAACGTCAAGGGCGACAAGGTCGACGCCCGGTTGCAGAAATACCCCAAATCGTACATCGAATCCCGGATGGACATCCTCGGCCGGCTGCTGATCTTCACCCGCCAGCTGGACATGCTGATGACCACCGAACAAAGCGTCGAGTGGGCGGCCGACAACTTCGTCGCCGGCAACTACAAGCTGGCGCCGCCGACAGCAAACGGGGAACAGACTGCCCTGGCCGAACAGGCCGCGGGCGATTGAGCGCCACCGGCGGCGCAAAACCTGCAACGAATGCCCGCGAGGGCTTGGTCCCCACAGAGGAGAAACACCATGAACACCCTGACGCTGCTCATTCTCATCCTCGGTTCCATTATCATCGGCCTAGTCATCGGCGTTCGCCTGCGGAACCGGAAGAAATGAACGCTCATGGCCGCATCCAGGCGACGGCTAGAGTCCCCGGCCCGACCCGTCGGCGCATCGACCACTCCCTGATCGCACAACCCGAGCCAAGGCACAACCATGCAGGATAAAGTTAAAAATTACAAACGGTTGCAGAAACTGCTGGCAGCAGGCTTCTTTGTCAGTGGCATCGTTCCGATCCTCATGATCGCCGCCGGTTCGATTTTTACCTACCGGGAGATGTCGATCAAGAACATCGAGGAGACCGCCCGCCAGGTGGTGGAAAACCGCAACGACGTTATCAACACCTTCCTTCAGAGCCAGGTCAACTTCCTCTCCACCCTGATCAACCTCTACCCGCTCGATCAGCTGAAAGATCCGGAGGGCCTGAAAAAACTGTTCCTGTCGATCAGCCACCAAGGCAAGGAGGGCGAGATCGTCGACCTGCAGTTGATCGACATCAGCGGCAAACAGCTGGCCTACGTGGGCCCCTACCAGGAGAAGGTCGAAGGCAAACACTACAAGGATTCGCCCTGGTTCAACCAGGTGCTGGTGCGCGGCACCCATATCAGCGACATCTTCACCGGCTACCGCAACTACCCCCATTTCGTCATCGCCCTCACCGATCCGCTCAAGACCTACGTTCTGCGGGCGACCATCAACTCGGGCATCTTCAACTCGCTGCTCTACAGCGCCCAGATCGGCGCCAGCGGGGATGCCTTCATCCTCAACTCCAACGGCGAGTTCCAGACGCCAAGCCTGCAACGGGCCACCGCGCTCGATCCCCTGGAAGTCAAGATGCTCAGGCATCACCCGGACACCCATGTCGTCTCCGACGGCATCCATCTCTACGCCAGCAAATGGCTCAACGGCAACCTGTGGCTGCTGGTGGTCAAGACCCGGATTACCGATTCCCTGGACAGTTACAATACCTACCGCAACCGGATCCTCGGCCTGGTCGTTCTCATCGCCGGCCTGTTTCTACTCTTCTCCACCGGAATCAGCCGGTTCATTGTCGCCCGTCTGGAACGGTCCGACCGGGAGCAGTCCGTGCTTGACCAGCAGATGGCCCATATCGAGAAGATGGCCAATATAGGCCGACTGGCGGCCGGCATTGCCCACGAGATCAACAATCCCCTGCAGCTGATTCAGATGCAGGCCGGCTGGATCGAGGAACTGCTGGAGGAGGAGCAGCCGGAGCACATCACCCACCTGGATGAGTACCGGACCTCGGTGGGCAAGATCAAGCACCACGTCAATCGGGCCGGCACCATCACCCACCGGCTGCTCGGCTTCTCGCGCAAGATCAGCGCCGAGTACGACGTCCAGGTCAACGAACTGCTGCGGGAGACCATCTCCTTCCTCGAAAACGAGGCCCAAAGCAACAACATCACCCTCAACCTCCAGTTCGACGAAAACCTGCCCACAGTGCGCACCGACGGCTCCCAGGTGCAGCAGGTGCTGCTCAACCTGATCGAGAACGCCCTCGATGCGGTGGGTTCGGATGGCCAGATCGACATCATCACCTCCAAGACCAGGGATTCCCTGCTCATTCAGATCGGCGACAATGGCCCGGGCATCAAGCCGGAACTGATACACAAACTCTGGGAGCCGTTCTTCACCACTAAGGAGCCCGGTAAGGGTACGGGCCTTGGGCTCTCCATCTGCAGTGACATTGCCCACAAGCTGGGGGGGACGATCACGGCGGCGAACAAGCCCCAGGGCGGCGCCCTGTTCACCCTCAAACTGCCGCTCAGAGGATAATAACCACCAGACGCCGCGGTCGTTGACCGGCATCGAGGCTGGCTCACGGGGGCGTACCGACGGTACGCCCCTTTTTTGTTGCTCAAGGCTTGCCGGCACCGGGTGCTGTCACTTGCGCCACACAATCCCGGATCTGGCCCCAACTTCTGTCACCCAATCTATACACTTATATAAATTCTATAATATCGATATGTTGGTCTGATCGCCGCCCGCCTCGTCACCGAATCCACACATACCCGCCCGCCTCTTTACTGGATACCCCCACCGCATAGCACCGTCACTGGTATCATAGTCTTTTATAATTGTTATCAATTTTTCTTTATTCAACACACATGCCCGACCTGGCCCCGGATTTGCTTTGACAAGGGTGGAAACACGCTGTTCCCCTTCGTGCCGGAGACCCTGGTGGATCATGAGCAACGGACTGAAAAGCAACCTCTCGCCCAACGATCTCGAGTACCTCAGCCTGGAACAGGCGGCGAACATCTGCTGTGTTTCCGACGAGCGGTTCGCCCGGTGGATCGAGAAAGGCGCCGTCCCTGTCATCGACCACGGCGGCCGCGGCCTGATCCGTTCCCACGATCTCATTCAGCACCTCATCCGCCACAACATCCCCATCCCCGATCGGCTGCTGCAGGGGAACATCAAAAAGATTCTGTTCATTCTGGTCGATGAGACCGTGCCCCCGAGCGTCACCTCGGAAATTATCTGGGCGCTCTACCGGCTGCGGAAACAGACCCAATATATTTTTGACTTTGTCCGCCACGACGAGAACATCGAGCTGAAAATCATCACCTTCGGCCCGGACAGCATCGTCCTCTTGCAGGGCGACAGCGCCGATCAGGAACCGCTGCGGGCCATCAGGAAGATGGCCAACGGCACCACCCCGGTCCATTGCCTGGCCATGGACCGGCCCATCGATCTCGACCTGTTGTGCAACCCTTGAGGGGCAAACAGCGATGAACGGACAGACGCACATTTTCGACGCAGACCAGGGTAGAGCGAGGACCGCGGCTGGAATCGACGCCGACGCGGGCAGCGGCTCTCTCCGGTTGCGGTGCTGGTGCGCGGACCGCCTTCTGGCCCGGTTGGCAGCGATCGCTCCATGGCACTCCCCCGGCCATGGCCCGACGCGCCCCCCGGTCGGCCGGATACGAGTCGCGCATCAACACCGCCGCGCCGGAAGTGGTCGGCTTTCCCCTTGCACCAACGGAAAAACAGGGGCGCGGAGTCATTCCGCCCGCCCCTTGGCAGTCAACTGAAACCAAAGGAGAATTTGTCATGGCACTGTACAGCGTACTGATCGTCGACGACGAAGAGGAATTCCGGGAGATGACCTCCAAGCGACTGACCAAGCGCGATCTCGAATGCGAATGCGCCCCGAGCGGTGACGCCGCCCTGGAGATGATCGCGCAAAAGAACTACGACGTGGTCCTGCTCGACGTCAAGATGCCCGGCAGGGACGGCATCGAAACCCTGCGCGAGATCAAGAAGATGGCGCCCATGACCGAGGTGGTCATGCTCACCGGCCATGCCTCGGTGGAATCGGGCATCAATGGCATCAAGTTCGGAGCCTTTGACTACCTGATGAAGCCGATGGAACTCGAACCCCTGTTCGAGAAACTCAACGCCGCCTACGAACGCAAGCGGACCCAGCAGGAAAAGATAGAAATGGCACAGATCAAG